>NZ_DBGS01000035.1:0-6330 GCF_002295455.1 Thalassospira sp. UBA848
CGCATATGCCGTTCCGATCGGGATAGAGCGCATGGCGATGGAAAGCAGCCAGAAACTGGCGGCAATTGCGGCAATGGTAAGCGCGCTTGGGATGGGCTTGGTGAAGCCTTCGGTGTATTTCAGGCCAATCGCCCAGCAAATTTCGAGAAATCCGGCAATAACCAACGCTGTCCAGGCCATGGGGGCCTCCTGTCTTGCGGGGCCGTCCCCATTGATCGGATCAGGAATACCGGTCGTCCGGTATCAAGGCGGAAGTCGAACTGTCTGAAATTAGTCTAGTTCAACGTGTGCAGTGCGACAATGTAAAAATGACGCAGTGCAGCATGGGTGTTCGCGCCCAAAAGCGAACGTGCGCCAAGACGACAGATGCATGTCGAACAGCTCTGGACTATGATGAGGCCATCGAATTCCGTGCTTCAATTCAAAGGTTTGGTGGCGTCGTGACGAAACCTGATCAAGACCGGTCCCCGCAGATACCGACCCTTGGCCTTGTTCTGGCCGGGGGCGAAGCACGACGCATGGGTGGCAATAAGGCATTCCGTGCAGTCGGGGGCAAAAGCCTGATCGGGCGGGTGATTGATGTTGCCCAGGCGCAATGCGATCAGGTGATGATTTCATCCAATGCCGGGGCAGATGCGTTTGCTGATTTTCGCCTGCCCGTGGTGGGCGATCATCCTGCAACAGGGCAGGGGCCGCTGGGTGGTATTCTTGGCGGCTTGCACATGTTGCCCGATGGTATTGACTGGTTGGTGACGTTCCCGGTTGATTGCCCGATTGTGCCGCTTGATATGGTGGCGCGCTTGCGGGCCGCTGCCGAGGGTGCCGGGGTGACCGCCGCCTTTGCAAGCCATGCGGACCGCGATCATTATCTTTCAAGCATCTGGCATCGGGACTCTGCGCAGACAATTGCGGATTGTTTGGCAGCCGATGACCGTCGTGTGCGTGGCCCCTTGCAGGCAGTGGGCGCAGCCCGGGTGATCTTTGCGGATCGCGTTGCCGGGTTGGAGCCCTTTACCAACGTCAACACCCCCCAGGATCTGCGTGCAGTGAATGCCGCGCTGTCAGATCATATCGCAATGTCTGATAAATCGTCGACCTGACGATAAGAGCCGCCCGGCAATATTCAGCATCACAAAACCCGTATCCCCGCGTCATTTGCAAAGCGATGACGTGAAAGGATTGCGGCATGAGTAATTATGGTCAGTCACTGCAGCTGGTGCTGAATACCTATATCGGCGGGGCCACCAAACTGCTGACAAGTGATATGCGCAAACGGGTTGGCAGCGTGTTCACCCAGATCGAAAACACGGTCGCAAATATCGAAACCCTGACCGCAAAGGTAACAGCCGGTTCGGTTTCTGATCCTGCATCCCAACTTGAAAACTGTGAACGTTCGGGACAGATGCTTGCGATTGCGGTGCGATCGCTTGAACAAACACTTCAGCAGCTTGCAAGCGAGCGCGTAGCGGCCATCAAAAAAAGTGCAACCATTGAACAGGGCGCGTTGAGCGCACTCGACAAAAAGCAGAAGAACCTTGATGACCAGCTTCTTGAAAATGTGAAACAGATTTCAAAGGCCGTTGGAACGTCGCTTGATAAGGCGACGCAAACGCTCAAGGACGCCCTTCAGGTCGTTAAAAAGCCGACGGGGAGCACGGGGCATGATCCGTCCGCCAGCAGTTCTGATGATCCGAAGAAACCATCCTCCCCGGATCTGAAAATTGCCGTTCCGAAATTGTCGGAGGTCATGAAATTCGACACGACCAAGACCGAAAAGATGCTTGATGACCTTGCCACGATTTTGCTTGGAAAAGGAGCCTGATCAATGCCCTATACCGTTCGTGCTGCTGCTGTGGCGTCTGATCATGCGGTGATTGCCAAGGCAATTGATGTCTGGATGGCGGTTCCCGAAAACGCAGTTGGGCTGTCGTCGCCAACTCTTGATCAGGTCAAGAAAGCCCTCGCCGATCATTTCAACGAGATGTTCGAGGCCGCAGTAAATGCACGCAATTTTGAAGGCCCGGGACTTCAGACCAAGCTTTTCGATATCATCAAAGCGGCACGCAATGCATTTGCCTGGCACGTGCAGAACGAAGACGCCGATCCGATGGATCTTGATAACGCTGCTGATTTCGTGGAACTCAAGGATCTGAACATTAATGATCCCGATCTGCAGCTGACATGGACGCAAACAGCGCGCCTTTACTTTGCGCTGACCAAGATATTGCTGGTCAGCAGCGCGCTTTCTCTTGAAGACGCGGTATCGATGGTTAACGCCGCGATGGTTTATCAGGCAACCGCCGTTGGCGAGCTTGATAACCGCCATGAGGTTTGGCTTGGCTATGTCGGGATGTTTTCATCCTTCTTGCTGTGGGTGACCGACTGGCACCGCAACGGATCGCCAAGGGTGGAGTGGCGCGAAGCAAGCGACTGCTTCGAAAAAGCCAGTGTTGTTATCAAGCATGTCGGTTTCCTGTTTGAACAGGCATCACTTGGTGCACTGAGCTATTATGGCAGTGTCCCCAATGCGTCGGCGCAAATTACCGTTGCGGGTGGATGTTTGCTCGCAGCAACGGTTCTGAAGCACAACAAGGCCGTCGTGCTGCAAGTGCGCAAAGGCATTGATGTCAGCTTCAAGCTCGTCCTTGTTCTGCTGACATTGGTTATCTACTGCCTTGTCATGGCGTTTGCCGGGACAGGACAGGGCTTTGCCGGAATGTTTGGGTATCTTGGCTACCGCTGAGTGGTCGATTGACGCTTATTCAACCGCGCAGGCGCGCCACGGCTGCCATGGCTCGTAGTTTCCAAAGAACTCGGCCAGGAAATGATCGACGCGTTCGCGGTTGATGGCACGGTCTTTGGGCGACAGGTCCTTGTCGAACTGGCCACAATTTTCCTCGACCGCATCGCCGATGGTTTTCCAGTCGATATCTTCGTTATGGCCAGGCATGCCGGTCGCAATTGCGCACCAGCCAACCGCCTCGGCCTTGTCATCAACCGTGCGGGCTTCTTCGGCAAGGTATGCTGCTGCGCGCATTTCACCGTGTTGGGCAGCACGCCGGAGATAAGTCAGGCGATCCACATCACTTTTGGCAAACCGGTTGGCAAGCAGGGTCGCCGCACGCGGATCGCCAAGTTCCCACGCCTGTTTCAGGTGTGCCTCGGCCTTTGCCGCTTCGCCCTGATCAAGTGCATCAAGGGCGAGCCATAGCATTGCCTGCGTATTGTTCTTTTGCGCCGCCGCTGTATAGAGGTTGCGAATATCGGCTTTATCACCGCCCATCGCTTCAAGGCGGCGCGCCATGACAACACTGGCATCAGGGTTGTTGTTGTCTGATGCCTGTTCCATCAGGCGCCAGCCAGCTTCCTCGTCGGCATTCACACCAACGCCGTTGATGGTTTGGCAGGACAGAAGATATTGCGCGGTGGCATCACCGTTGTCTGCCAGCGATGAAAAAATGCCGGCCGACTTTTCAAATTCCCCGTGGCGATAGGCCTTGATGCCGTCATCAAGTGCCGACGATGCCAACGCCGGGGCGGCACCCAGGGCAATCATCGAGGCAATCACCGTGGCAAGTGCCAAAGCACCTGCGTTTGTGGCTTTCAAACAGGATGGTTTTGCTGATCGGGCGATGGTGTTTTTCATGGTGTCTTGTCTAACATTTCTGTGCCAGGCGGGCGAAAAAAAATGCCAGAACAGACCAGATGGCCTGTCCTGGCAGTTTGCTTTCATCGCAGGGAGGCAACTTCTTCTGGTTGATTGCGGGATGTCGTTTGCGGCTGTTCCGAACGGATGGTGCGCAGGAAGTCACGAACCCGATTGCCCAGATCATCGGACTGGTTGCGAAGGCGACCTGTCGCATCAAGCAGGCCGTCAACCGCGGCAAGGTTGTCATCTGCTGCGGCGCTGACCTGCGTAATCGTGCCATTCATCTCGCTGGCAGCTGTTGCGGATTGTTCGACGTTGCTGGCGATTTCAGCCACGAATTCCTGCTGCTCGGATACAGCGTCCGACATTTCACCGACGGTTTCGTGAATGCCGGTGATGCTGTCTCGAATTTCGGCGATGGCCTTGACGGCAACCCCGGTGGTCGACTGGATTTCGTTGATGCGCTGGGCAATGCGGTCGGTGGCCGTTCCGGTCTGGTTGGCAAGGTTTTTGACTTCCTGTGCGACAACCGCAAACCCTTTGCCAGCTTCACCGGCGCGGGCGGCCTCAATCGTTGCATTCAGTGCCAACAGATTGGTCTGGGCTGCAATGTCCTGAATAAGGTTCAGGATCTCGCCGATTTCCTGCGCACCGGTTTCAAGTTCATGCATGGTGGCATTTGTCCGTTGGGCTGCTTCAACCGCACTGGTTGCAGCACCAACCGACTTTTGCGCCCGATGCCCGGTATCGCGCACCCGATCCGAAAGCGACTGTGTGGCATCCGATACCGATGCCATATTGATCGATATTTCTTCGGACGCGCCAGCAACACCGGTGGCATTGGTCGAGGCCACCTGTGCGCGATCGCGAACCTGATCGGATGTGGTCTGGATGTTTTCTGCCTCGTGCGCGACGTCCTGGGCGACTTGCAGGATTGACGTTTCAAACGCATCAGCCAGATCAAGCATCGCGCGCCGCCGTTCGTGTTCAGCCTGTTCGCGTTCGCGGGCAACTTTTTCTTCGGCCTGTTGTGCGGCAAGGCTGGTTTCACGGAACTGTCCGAGGATTTCGGCCATTCGGCCAATTTCATCGCGGCCGGTATCCTTGACTTCGGTCGAAAGATCGCCGTTGGCAACCTTGCGCATTCCGTCAATCACGCGCAGAAGACGCTTGATCAGGTTGCCGCGCACATAAAACAGCATGATCAGAAGCGATATCAGCAGAACGGAAATCCCGATGATCGCAATGACCTGTTGATCCCATTCAACCTTTGAAAGGGCTTCGCTGGCGTTGGCGTCAACCTCGGTGCGCTTGGTGTCGACCATCAACGCGATGGCGTGTGACAGGGCCTCGGCGGTTGCCAGTGTGGCATCAAGGGTCTGTTCAGTTTCATACTGGTTGTCCCATTCTGCCTCGCGCAGATCAAAGACGCTGTTGCTGCCTTTGCCAAAGGCCAGAAGGGCATTGGCAAGTTCACGGATACGCTTTCCGTCATCATTGTCTGGCAGTTCTTCAAGCGCATCGGTAATGCGCAGCTCCGCCCAGCTCCATTGACTGCGAACCTCATCCATGGCCTCGCCCTCGGGCACGGCGATGGCGGCGGTCAGCATGCCAAAGGCAAGGTTCACATTGGCGCGGATTTCGGCAATCAGCTGTGAAAAGCCGATGGTTTCTCCAAGCTTTTCTGCTGCGTCGGTATTGCCATTGGCGACGCGCGATATACCGCGATCCACATCAATATCAACGACCTCGACCAACGGGCTCAGGAACTCTGACAGGTCGCTATAGGCAAAGACCATATCAAGGGTCAGATCACCGCGCAGCTTTTCAATCTCAAGGCGTCTGGTGGTCAGTTCATGAAGGTGTTCACGCCCGGTGACGATGTTATCAAGATGCTCTCTTAGAATGGAAATGGCGTCGACAAGTTCCGGCTCTGGCGCATTGGTTTGCGCATCAGCGTTTTGTGCTTCTGAGCCACCCGTGTTCTCCGTGCCATCGGCAACCGCGGGTGCGTTTGATCCTTCACCTTCGCCGGCGTTCCGGGCGGCAAGGTCAATAATGATGGAATCCGGATTGGCTTCGGTGATTTCCTGAAGTCTGGCCCGCGCATTGGCAACAAGTTGATCAAGGCGGGCCTCGGTTGTGGCCAGTTCTTCGGCATCCCGTGACGCGGCAAGCACGGGGGCCTGTGCGGCAAGGCCAACACCGTTCGTCGCCAGTTCCATCTGACGGATGATCGAGGGCAGGCTGTTGGTCGTGATATCAGCGACAAGATCACGATTGCTGCCAAATGATACCCATGACACGGCCGAAGAAATCCCGGCCAGAACCAGAATCAAGGCAAAAGAAGCCATTAGCCGACCTTGAATGCCAAGGCCCGCGCGACGTTTTTTGATGGCGGTATTCACTGTTTCCTCCCTGCCTGGCCCTTTGTTTTTTCTTTGGGCAGACAATTCCCTTTTTGGGAAATGTGCATCCTTTTTACGGACTTCTTGGGTTTTTATGACTTAACGGAATACGCGTCGGAAATATGAATTCTATTGGAAAATCGGGTGGGACGGTCGGGGGTGAAAAAATCACCCCCGACACCCCCAGTAGTGTAGCCCGAATTACTGGGCTGCACGCCATTCCGCGATCAGATCGTCATATTTGACGGTCTCACCCTGCGGTTTTTCGTTGTC
>NZ_DBGS01000130.1:0-661 GCF_002295455.1 Thalassospira sp. UBA848
CGTGCCGGTCGTCACCCAGTCGCTTTATGGCACGCTTGCCAAGGATACCCGTCATCGCATCGCGCTGGCGTGGGAGGATGATGGGGTTTCGGTCGGGCTGGATGGTGTGGTGCTGTCCTCGCCGGATGGCTTTGCCATGCCACGCAATTTTTCCAACATAGTGCTGGGATCGTTTGGCGGAACCGACAAGGCACTGAACGGCCATGTGCGCAATCTGGCCTATTGGCCGGAAAAGCTTTCCAATGCGCGGCTTTCCGAACTTTCGGTGGTTTAAACCTCATGTGCACGGATAAAACACCCGACCCGATCATGGCCCTGCAAACCCGGCTTTTGGGTGAATTGCCCGATGACATTGCCATGGCGCGCGATGCCTATCATCGACTGGCCGGGGAGGCGGCCGGGATCATGGACGCCAAGGAATTCTCCGCCCATCAGGCGGCATGCAAAGCAGCGCTTGGGCATCTTGAAAGCCTGATCAAGCTGCTGCGCTGGGCGTGTGAGGGGGCGGGAGAAGTTGATGACGACGCACCTGAAAAACGCAATGTCGATCAGCTGATTGCGGAGGCGAGAAGTACCTTGAACCGCGCGTAATGTAGTTCGAGGTTCCCGCCTTCGCGGGAACGACGGAATATCTCTGGTCATCCCCGCGCAGGCGGGGATC
>NZ_DBGS01000130.1:956-32162 GCF_002295455.1 Thalassospira sp. UBA848
CATCCCCGCGCAGGCGGGGATCCATCTTGCCGTTATGTGCAAGTGTGGGATGGATGCACGTACCCGCCGTTGCGGGCACAGGCTCTTCGCGGGCATGACAAAAAAGGGATGTTGTAGGGAAACGGAGCGCTCACCCATTCAATTGATCGAACAGATCGCGCCAATGCGGATTGTGTTCCTCGATCAAGCGGATTTTCCAGGCGCGCCGCCATTTCTTAATCCGTTTTTCGCGCAGGATGGCATCGGGCATGGTGTCGTGCGGCTCAAAATGGACGAGCTGTTTGATGCCGTATCGTTTGGTGAAACCCGGCACATCACCCATCCGGTGCTGGTGTATGCGCTGGCGCAGATCGCCGGTGACGCCGACATAGAGCGTGCCGTTCGGGCGACTTGCAAGGATGTAAACGAACGCTTGTTTCATGCGGGTAGATTAGCACGGCTTTTGGTTGTGCGGGATCGCTGTTGTGGAGTGCGTTGCTCGGGATCCCCGCCTTCGCGGGGATGACGAATGCCGAGAACTACCCGACCGTCATCCCCGCGAAGGCGGGGATCCATGGTGCAGTTGGTGTGGTGTTTAAGGTGGGTTCCCGCTTTCGCGGGAACGACGTGGTTTATTTTTGGGAGGGCTACGTCTTGGCAGTGCAGCCTTATCTAGCCCGCTTCGCCGAATTCGTCTGGATCTGGGATCAGATGTTGGGGCTCGGCCTGCCTGCCCATCATCGCAAGATGGCCGATTGGCTTGAGGACTGCTGGCAGTCGGGCAAGCGGGAAATGCTTTTGATGGCGTTTCGCAATTCCGGCAAGTCGACACTGGTCGGGTTGTTTTGTGCCTGGTTGCTGTATCGCGATGCCGATATGCGTATTCTGGTGCTGGCCGCCGATCTGGATCTGGCGAAAAAGATGGTGCGCAACGTCAAGCGCGTGATTGAGCGGCATCCGTTGATGGGCGCCCTTTTACCCGACAAGCGGATCGATTGGGGGAGCGAGCGATTTACCGTGGCGCGGACGGCTGTGTTGCGCGATCCGTCCATGCAGGCGGTGGGCATTGGCGGCAACATCACCGGGTCACGCGCCGATATCGTGATTTGCGATGATGTCGAAGTGCCCAAAAACAGCGACACCGCCCATAAACGTGCCGAGCTGCGCGAAAAGCTTGGCGAAATTGCCTATGTGCTGGGGCCAGGCGGTGCGCAGCTTTATGTCGGAACCCCGCACAGCTATTACTCGATCTACGCCCGTGAAGCGCGGACGGAAGTCGGCGAAGTTGCCCCGTTCCTTGACGGTTTTTCACGCTTTGAACTGCCCATCGTCAATAAGGACGGGGCATCGAACTGGCCGGAAAGATTTGATCTGGCCGCGATCAAGTCGATGCGGATCCGCACGCCAGAGCGCAAGTTCCAAAGCCAGATGATGCTTGAAATGGTCGCACCCGTGGCCGGGATGCTCGATCCGGCAAAATTGCGGTTCTACGACGATCAGGCCGAGGTCACGCATGGCAATGGCCGTATGACGCTTCGGATTGGCGGGCGGACCATGGTGGCGAGTGCCTGCCATTTTGATCCAAGTTTCGGGTCGCTTCGCGGTGACGGAGCGGTGGTGGCATGCATTTATATCTGTGATCAGGGGGAATACTGGTTGCAGGATGTCGCATGGCTGCGCGCGGCCAATCCGGGCGATCCGGCCGAAAGCGGTGACATGCCCTGGCGCGACGAAGCCAGTCAGCTTTGTGCGCAGGTGGCCGACTTCATGGCGCGCCATCACTTGCCGTCTGTCCGGGTCGAGACCAATGGCATTGGCCGGTTTTTGCCCAATATCCTTCGGCGTGAACTGAAATCAATCGGATGGGCCGCCAGCGTCGTAGAGCATTATGAAACTACCACCAAAGCCACCCGGATCGAGGACGCCTTTGGCGCGGTGATGGGCGCGAGGTTGTTGCATGTTCATCGCGATGTTTGCCAGACACCGTTCCTGCGCCAGATGCGTGATTGGCATCCCGATGGCAATGGCCCGGATGACGGGCTGGATGCGGTGGCAGGCTGTATTTTGCATGATCCGGTGCGTTTGCCGCGGGTCGATATGCCGGTCAAACGTGCCGATTGGCGGGGGATTGGCGGGATTTTCCGGGCCGAGAGCCACTTCAATCCGTGAGGGAAGAAAAAACTTTCTCACAATGCCAAATGGTTAGCAGGGCTGTGTATCACATTTGTGAAATGTTTATGGAAAATTCAGCTTTGATGCCTACGTTTATTATATGAAAGAATAGTAAGGAATTTTTCTTCCTATACCAAAGTGAGAATTTAAGCCAGCCAAGCAAGGTTGTCGGCGGATCGAAACCGGCACAAGGAAACGGCCAAAGATCATTTGTTGATCCATTTCGCAGTGCAGGAAAACAAGACGTCCATGTGGACGCACCTGACTGTCAGGAGGCCTGACCATGTTGAAAACACTGAGCTTGATCGCTGTGGTGGCAGGTGCCGTTGCAGTAGCAATTCCCCAAGCCTCGGCGTCCCCCGTCTGCGGGGATCGATCCAAGGTGATCGACAGCCTGAGCGCAAAATATTCCGAAGAGCCGGTCGCGGTTGGCGTCACGTCCAATGGTGGCGTGATCGAGGTGCTCAAAGCGCCCGATGGCCAGACATGGACCATCCTGTTTACCTATCCGTCCGGCCCAAGCTGCCTTGTTGCCTCTGGCGAGGCCTGGCAGGACCTTGAAGAAAAGCTGAAGGGCCCGGCAGCGTAGGCGTAACTCTTCTGCCGGCCTCCTGAATGCTCAAACCGCCTGTCCAACCCGTGGGATGTTGCCCCGGGGGAGGGGACGGTGAACTGACCCGCAAGCCATAGGTTTGCGGGTTTTTCTTTGTCTGATTATCGAGGCCCCCATGACCCTGCCTGTGACCCAGTCTGTCGATGTGATCTGGTGGATCACGGCTGTTGAAATCCCTGTTGTCGCCAGCCTGTTCTGGCTGCATTGGCGGATGCGTTCCGAATTGCTGAGCCGCGTGGAACAGCAACGCAGCCGTCAGGACACAGACGTCACCGATCTGCGGGATGGCTTGGCGGCGTTCAAGCTGGATGTCGCGCGCAACTATGTCTCCATCCCCTATCTCAAGGATGTCGAAAAGCGCCTGACCGGCCATTTGCTCCGGATCGAGGCCAAACTCGATACCCCCATCATCCCGACCCAAAAGGATCAGAGCTTATGAATGACACCCAAACCCTGACCAGATCGGCCCCGCTACCGGTAACCGACCCCGATATGCTGTCCGAAGTCGAAGTGCTTGCCCGCACCCTTTATGGCGAAGCGCGCGGCGAGGAACTTGCCGGGATCGAGGCCGTGGCATCGGTCATCCTCAACCGGGTGGCATTTACCAAGCGACGCGGGCGCTATTGGTGGGGCAATGACGTGAAATCTGTCTGCCTGAAACCGGCACAGTTTTCCTGCTGGAACGCCAATGACCCCAACCGCAAGAAACTACTGGCACTCAGCCCGCGTGACCCGGCCTACCGTTTGTGCAAACGCATCGCCAAACGCGCGGTGGCGGGCGATCTTGCCGACCAAACCGACGGTGCCACCCATTATCACACCCATGCGGTGGATCCGTTCTGGGCGCGCGGCCATGTGCCGGTCGCCGAGATCGGAAATCACTTGTTTTACAAAAATATAGGGTAGGGAGGTATCACATGATCCCGGCATTGCTCGCCCAGATCGGCCTGCCGCTTTTGATGAAGGCGGTGGGCGCGGGGCTTGATCATATCGACAACCCGATTGCCAAAACCGCGGCCGAGGGCCTCAAACAGGTGGAGGCGGCTGTGACCAAGGGCGACGTCACCCCCGAACAAATAAGCGCGGCCAACCGCCACACCGAACGCATGGCCGAAATCGAACTGGCGCGTGATACCGAAACGCTCAAATCCGTCAACCGCACCATCCGCGCCGAAGTCGCCAGCGAAGACGCCTTTGTGCGGCGCTGGCGCCCCAGCTTCGGCTACGCCGTCGCACTCACCTGGATCATGACCATGGGCGCCATCGCCTACGCCATCATCCTCACCCCGCTCCAGGCCCCGGCCATCATCGCCGCCCTGGTCAATACCAGCCCGATCTGGGGTATTGCGTTGGGGGTGCTGGGCGTAAGTGTGGTGAAAAGGAGTGCGGATAAAAAGTTGGGATAATCGGGGGGCCGGCCATGTGGCTGCATGGACCCGGCCTTCACAAGTGGGGTGACGGGAGAAAGCACTACGTCATTGTTCCCGTGATACCTGCGAAGGAAGACATCCATCGTTCCGTGGTCATGCGCATAGGTGTCTTTATTTGTCTCTATCGAGAAAATAAATCTGTTCCCCTTTTTCGCCAATGGCATTCTCATTCCTTCAACACAAAGCTTTAGCCGACGAATGGTCGTATGTCGCGGGGCGAAAGCGGCAGATTGAATGCACTCGTGTGCTCATTACTTGCAATATTACGTGAATTAATTTATCTACGTAAGTTATATTATTCACGTAATAGAGGTTAATCATGGAATTTCGCGCACCTACAGTCGCCGCGCAGCAGAACGCCGGGGCGTTCGACTATCTCACGAAAAACCTGAAGGATCCTGAGGTGGGTCGGCGTAGAGTCGAAGAGCTGATTGAGGAGCTGGGCAACGCGGTCGACGTATACCCTGATTGGCATCCGATCCTCACTGCTCCCCCGCGCCACGGATCTGGGCATATCGGGAGCCTCTCCCAGATAGCGACATATGCGGGGGCAGACCATACAACGCAATTCGTGAGGGGGTTTGTGACCTGTCCCTATTCTGAAGAGAGGGCGAATAGGCTCGTAGAGGCGGTGCAGAGTGTAACGGGGCTAGACGCTTATCGGCTAGAGCAACCGCTCTACGCGGACAACGCCCATCCAGTGGTCGTAGTGGCTGACAACGTCGAGTTGGAGGCCGACGGCACCATCAGGAGCAGGGATGCCCTGGCCTGGTTTGTGCAGCTCTCAGCCGCCGAAGCGACTGTTGCGCAGGTGGCGGAGACCTGGTGGAACATCCGCTCTCTCATACTTGGCTGTCCGCACGGATCGCGATCATCTCTTTTCGTGAACCAGCACACCGGTGTGCATATGCGCAAGATCTTGGAGGCCATGAACGCCAGCGGTATGTTCGGCCCGATCAGGGAGTCCTCTCTTGAAATGCTTTCCCAGAAGAAGCGCGACACTATCAGCAATACTCTCATCCGGACCGCTGTGTCGAACTGGGATAGAGAGAGTACATCGTTCAACTTCGAGCTGCGGGGCGAGACGTGTAAGGCGTCGCTAAGTGACACCTGGAACGACAATCATGAGATATCGGTGCGTGTGGAGATCGGACGTTTCGACCTCTACGTCACCGGCTTCTACTATCCCGATGATGACAGGGTCACGCACGTTGATCCCCGCGGCAAGCGCGTGTTGGCCGAGAAGTTTCTATGAGCGTTGAGACCGAAGATGGCTTGCACTATCTCCGAGCCTTATCGTGCTTTGCAAAGTCGGGCATAAAAGGGGACTGTCCTCGTTTATGGTCACCTTCTTGATCCATGGGATCACCCGAGTTTGCGGATCCAAGCTTCACACCGGTTCGACACATCGTCAACGATCAGGTCCAGCCTTGGGCTGTCGGCATCCGTGCCGCGCACTTCATCGCGCAGCGGGGTGATGGTTTCGCGGACTTTCTTTGCCATGGTGAGCAACGCCTTGCGAAGTGCGGTCGGGGAGCTTCCGATCATACGGGCCTGGGCTTCCCAGTGCGACCAGTCCAGTTCGGTCGGGTCAAAGCATCCGCCGATGGATTGGGCGAGGCGGGGGCGCTGGCTTTTGAAGCAATCGCGAAACGCCGCACCATTGTTGACGTCATAGAGCGGACTGATCGCGGTGTGGACATTTGTCGCATTGGCATTTGTCGGGCGTTGCCGATAGATCAGGGAATAGTTCTTGGCGTGCGCATCCGGGTTGCCGATCAGGAAATTGAAAATCACAAACCCAAGCAATTTGGGGATATCGCGCGCCGGGATGGTGGATGCCTGTTTGGTGAGCGTAAACATCGCGGCAAGGTCCGGTCCGCCCTGACGTTCATATTTGACATCCGGATTGACCCCAAGTGCCTGACAGAAATCTTCCTGATGCAGGCGGGTGACGCGGACGCCGTTTGATGTCTGGGCATAGGCGCGGTCAAAGCGGGTGACGAACAGGACAGGGCGATCATTAAACAGGCGGATTTTGGTGTGCGCGGCATCAAGGCCGATCTTGCGCGCAAGCTTCATGCAGAAATGCTCGGTCCGGGTAGAGTCCGGCAGGCGTTCGATGTCGATCTTGAGGATATGGGTACTTGGATATCCGCCAAACGGCAGGGAGATTTCCTGTGTGGCTGGATCGATATAAACCGCAGCCTTGTCATTCACCCCGGCCAGTGACAGGACAACTTCATCCTCTTCGATGAAAAGCGGTCTTTGGGGCAGCTCGGCAATGCGTTTGGCAAGATCATCGGTCGAGATCGCCGAAAGGTGGGCATCAGGTTGCAGGGGGCTTTTTGCCTGATCGGGATGGATCAGCATCAAGGCCCCGGCGCAATCGCGCCCGATATGTTCGAGAATGCCAAACTCGTCCGTCGGGGCGACATCAAACAATGCTGCTATCTGGCGGCGGACATCCTTTTTATCGGGTAAAAGCCCGTCAAAGAACGGTTCAATGGCCTGATGGTCAAACGCACCATCCCGCAGCGGAATGCTTTGCGAAACCGGATAGGCCGCAGGGCTTGCAAGCCATTCCGGGTCATAGTCAAACGACATATAGCCGCGTGCATCGGCGCGCAAAACGCCAACCCGGTCGCGGCCATTGGCAAGGACCAGAAGGGTTTTGGTCATGCCGTGCCCCCGTCCGTTTGGCCGGGGTCGGGTTCGGATGACATATCCGACCAGTCCAGCATCACCTGACCGCCAAGGGCACGGGTGATATCCAGAATATTGGCAAAGCCCGGATTGTCGGCCTTGCCGGTTTCAAGCTGGCTGAGGAACTTGATGCTAAGCCCCGTGGCAAGCGCCAGATCGGTTTGCGACAGGCCAAGCGCCTTGCGGGCCTTGCGGATTTCCGGGCCAAGCTGGTCCATGCGGGTGATGTGCACGGCATCCTCCAAATTTACCTATCGGTAAATTTAGGGGGGTTTGCTGTGAATGTAAAGTCAAGTTTACCTATAAGTAAAATTCGGTGATTGAGGCCCGATTTTTAGCCATATTTTACTTATGGGTAAAATATGGCGCTCCTGCGAATTTACAGAAGCGCCAAACTCTGGTCCTGACACCACTCCGTGCTTACAGCGCAATCTCAAGGTTTTTCATCACCTTGCCCTGACCGCCTGCCAGAAGGCCGGTGATGCGGTCGTCTTTGAGGTCCAGCGTGACCTTGATTTCGCTTGGCGAGGGTTCGGTCATGAATTCGCCCTGGGCGATCAGGAAGCTGTCCTTTTTGATGTCCAGCAGGTCATGAAGAACGCAGGCCAGCGGCCCGGCGGCCATGCCGGTGGCGGCTTCCTCGGTGATGCCATAGCGCGGGGCGAACATGCGGGTGGTGGCGTCAATGCCTGCGTCGTCTGCGCCACCGGTTTCGGTGGTGAAGATGTAATAGCCGATCAGGTCCAGTTTCTCACTAATCGCGTTGATGGCGTCCTGATCGGGCGTGATGTTGGCGAGCGTCGCCTGATCTTTCACCGCGATGACGATGAAATTATTGCCCGTGTTGACCAGCACCGGGCGGGCGCGGTCATCGAGATCATCCGACGTGATCGCAAGCGATTTCAGGACATCACAGAGCGTGACACCCTGATCAACCCACTTGCTGGCCGGGGTGTAGGTCGGGGCCAGTTGCTCCATATAGGCCATGCCGTGATCAAGGATGATCTTGCGCGGGCCATCGACGGTTTCCTTTGATGTCTCGCCATCACCAAAACGTTCCAGTGCGGCAAGATAGGAGAATGTAGCGATGGTCGCATGGCCGCAATGGGCGATGCGTTTGGTCGGGGTAAAGAAATCAAGCTTGATGCCGCAGGTCTCGGATTTCGAGACAAAGGCGGTTTCGGAAAGCCCGACTTTCTGGGCAATCAACAGCTTTTGTGAGTCGCTGTATTGGTCGGCATCCAGCACGACACCGGCCGGGTTGCCGCCCTGGCCATTTTTTACAAACGCATTGACGATCTGCACCGGGACGGTTTGGGTATTTTCTTGAGATGTACTCATGACTCTACTCCTGTTAAAATCTCTGTTGAGGCTGTTTTAATAAATCTCACAGGAATTCTGGACTCATATATAGATGAAGAAATCTCATGAAATGTCGCGAGACGACCTGATCGGACGGGTGAGCCCCCTGGCCCCGGTGTTGGCCGCGATTGCGCGTGAAAACAGTTTCAGCAAGGCGGCCGAGAAGCTGGGTGTGCATCAATCGGCCATCAGTCACCGGATTACCCAGCTTGAAGAGGCGTTTGGCTTCGCGTTGTTTGAACGCACCACACGCCAGATCACGCCGACCGAATATGGCCGGGTGCTGTGTGCGGCGGCAATTGAAACGGTGGGCGTCTGGGATGGGGCGTTTGATCGGCTGGAAAAATTTCGGACAGAAGGCACAGTACGCCTGTCGGTGGCATCTGCACTGGCGATGAAATGGGTGTTGCCCAATCTGGCGGGTGCCCAGCAAGCGGGGCTTGAGATTGCCTTGGATGTCAATGACCGGCCAGTGGATTTCAGTGCGGGCACGATTGATGCCGCCATTCGCTTTGGTGCCGGGCCGTATCCCGGTTTGCATTCCAGCTTGCTTAAAAAGGCCGCGATCATGCCGGTCGCCCGTCCGGGCTATGTCGCCGAGGGCAGGGGGCTTGAAGACATTCTTGGCGATCCTGACGTTACCTTGCTCAAGGATGCCGTGGGGGAGCGTGATGGCACCGATTTCAGCTGGGGCTATTATTGTGCGAAGTCCGGGGTCAACCTTGATGCGGATGTCAATCTTGATGCGGATCGCACGGCATTGGCCTTTGATCGTGCCGATCTGGTGTTGCAGGCCGCAATCAATGGCATGGGCATCGGGCTTGGCCGCACCCTTCTGATCGAAGGTGATATCGGGCAAGGATTCCTTGAGGCGGTTGGTCCCGCTGTTGCGATGAAATCGGCCTATTGGCTGGTTTGCAGTCCTGAATTTGCCAAGACGGAGCGCCATGCGAAACTTCTGGGCTGGCTTAAAGATCAGATGAAATAGGCTTGCCGTTTTGGTTGCGTCTGCCTAAATTCCCGCCATGACAAATACAACTGATGACATGATCTATCGCGTACTGGGTTCGGATGAATGGGCAGAGGCCCTTAGTGCCGGACAATATGACGGTGCGCCGCACGATATCGCCGATGGCTTTATCCATTTCTCGACCCAGGACACGCTGGCGGCAACTTTGGCCCTGCATTACAAGGGGCGGGATCATTTGAAGCTTTTGCGCGTTCCGGTCGCGCCAATCGAAGCAAAGCTGAAATGGGAACCGGCCCGTGGCGGTACACTGTTCCCGCATCTTTATGACGTGCTGTCGGTCGAGCACGTCACCAAGGTTGATGACATTCGCCTTGATGAAAACGGTGTGCACATCCTGCCCGAAGACCTGCGTTGATCTGCGCCAGCCCCGCCGCGACGCGCCGGACTTAAATCCCGCGCGGTTTCCACAGATATAAACGCCCGCCGCCCTTCTTGGTGCCGGTATCAATCACGCCGGGGAATTTCCCGGCGCGCACGGCGTTAGGCTCAGGGCCTATTGATTTTGTCTGAATGGCAGACGTTATATTTGTGAAATCCAAGGAAAATCCCGCCGGGCGGGCTGGTATCCCGGCCAAGGGGTTTGACGCAGGAAGTTGCAAATATAACGTCTGTCCTTCGGATTCTCCGGATTTGCACGGGCTACTTTGTCGCAAAACCTTGAAAGATTCATATCTTCCTGCGGCTTTGCTTCGCGTATCCGCACAAATCCGGAGAACCATTCAAACAAAATTAATAGGTCCTGAGCCTGGAAACGCATGGCCAAGTTTGACCTTGTCGCCGATATAAAGTCCATCCCAGTCAGGCCCGAAGATTTCATGGAAATGAAACGGGCCGGGGCTTCGCGCGGCGAGGGTTGCTTTCAGTTTATCGATATCAAGTTGTGGCATCGGGTGATCGAACCATAATCGCGGGCCTTATGCATTGTTCTGGCGCAATTGGTTGGAAACAACCGGGGGCGTCAGGCGTTTTGACACCATGTACAATACTTCCAGTTATAATCGCCCCGTCGATGCCCGCCCTACTGACAGCCGAAAGTGCAGGTGATGGCAGATCATCAGAACTCATCCGTGCAGGAGATTGT
Source organism: Thalassospira sp. UBA848 (assembly GCF_002295455.1). Classification (NCBI taxonomy): domain Bacteria; kingdom Pseudomonadati; phylum Pseudomonadota; class Alphaproteobacteria; order Rhodospirillales; family Thalassospiraceae; genus Thalassospira; species Thalassospira sp. UBA848. The sequence continues at coordinate 11,330 of NZ_DBGS01000130.1, forward strand.
TGCGCGGATCGGCAAACGCGCGGCCGGTGACCAATGCATCTCCGTCGGGGATATCGTTGCCGAGCTGGGTCAACGCAGTCAGGGGCCGTTTCTGTTGGTGCCGGGTTTGATTGGCATGTCACCGATATCGGGTATTCCGCTGGTGCCGGCCTTGCTTGCCCTGCTCATTGCTGTGTTTTCCCTGCAAATCATCATTGGGCGCAGTTATTTGTGGCTGCCCGACGTTTTGGCAAAGCGCACGCTTGATGGCGACAAGGTCTGTGCGGGACTGGATCGGATTGATCCGGTGGCCGCACGCATGGATCGCTGGTTTGGTGGCCGGTTTGAACGGCTTAGCAGTGGTATTGCCGTTCGCGTCGCAGCGCTCATGTGTTTGCTGTTGTCGCTTTTTGTGCCGGTGTTCGAACTGGTACCCTTTGCCGGTGTCGCCCCGATGACAGCGATTGCCGCCTTCGGTCTGGCCATCCTTGTCAGTGACGGGCTTTTGATGCTCGCTGCCCTTGGTCTGACAGCCGGGACCGTGATTTTCCTGTTTCAGATTATCTCGCAGGTTTGAGGTCGCAGATAAATCTGGTGTCCAATGTCAAACAGCCCGCCGGGGAAGTGGCGGGCTGTTTTTGCGTGGCACAACAGGGGGGGGGATGGTGTAGCGGACCTACACCAGTTCTGCCAGCGCAGAGGGGTTGAAGTCTTCGAGCTTGTCAAAGGCGCCGCTTTTGACCTTGCTTGGCCACTGGGCATCGGTGATCAGCGCACGGCCAACCGCGATCAGATCAAACTCGTTCTTTTCCATGCGCTCGATCAGGTCATCGAGGCTGGATTTTTCGGAGGCTTCGCCGGAAAACGCGCCGATGAAGTCCGATGACAGACCGACAGAGCCGACCGAAATCGTTGGCGCGCCGGTCAGCTTCTTGGCCCAACCGGCAAAGTTCAGGCCCTTTTCACCATCAATTTCGGGGAATTCCGGTTCCCAGAAACGGCGTTGCGATGCGTGGATGATATCGACGCCAGCCTCAACCAGCGGGGCAAGCCAGGACGTCATTTCATCAGGCGTTGTCGCAAGCCGGGCGGTAAAGTCCTGCTGTTTCCATTGGCTGACACGCAGGATGATCGGGAAGTCCGGGCCCACGGCCGCCCGCATGGCCGCAACCACTTCGCGCGCAAAGGTGGCGCGTTCGGCAATGGTCTTGCCGCCAAAACGATCGGTGCGCAGATTGGTGCCCGACCAGAAGAACTGATCAATCAGATAGCCGTGCGCGCCATGGATTTCAAAGGTATCAAACCCGGCATTCTTGGCATCAAGGGCTGCCTTGGCAAAGGCCGCGATGGTATCAGCAATGTCCGCATCGCTCATGGTATTGCCGCGCGGATCATCCGGGCCGACAAGGCCCGACGGGCTTTCGACCGGCGCATCCGGTTCCCACCCATCGGGCGTCCGGGTCGATCCGGTATGCCAGATCTGCGGGCCCATTTTACCACCAGCACCATGCACGGCATCGGCGACGGCCTTCCACCCGGCCATGGCAGCGTCGCCATGGAAGAACGGAATACCCGGCAGGTTGCGCGACGCCGGGCGATCAACCACGGTGCCCTCCGACAGGATCAGGCCAACGCCGCCTTCTGCGCGCTTGCGGTAATATTCGGCGTTGATCGCGCCCGGAATACCGTTTTCGGCCATGGAGCGGGTCATCGGCGCCATCACGATGCGGTTGGGCAGTTCCAGCGTTTTCAGTTTGAACGGCTGAAACAGAATATCTGTATTCGTCATCACGGAAGTCTCCGGTTCATGAAAGTCTATGATGGCAACTAGATATATGTTATATACTTGGTGTCAATCAGGCACCTTGAGGTAACCAGGTATACTCAAGGAAACTGCACACCGCCGGTTGAGGCTGTATCAGCGGGGCGCAGATGAAGCGTTTTGGAAGGATCCGGCCATGGAAATGAAAGAATGTTCAATCAAGGAATTCCGGCAGGATTGCCCGTGCCGGGGCCTGTTTGACCAGATTGCCGATAAATGGTCGATGATGATTTTGGCCGTGCTGGCCGACGGGCCGCTGCGGTTCAATGCGATCAAGCGCGGGCTTGAAGGCATCACGCAAAAGGCCCTGACCCAGACCCTGCGCAAGCTTGAACGCAACGGGATTATCTCGCGCAATGTCATTGCGACATCGCCCGTGGCTGTCGAATATGAAATCACCCCGCTTGGCAGAACCCTGATCGGGCCGTTCAAGGCGCTTTATCTTTGGACAAAGGAAAAGATGCCCGAAGTCGAAGCCGCGCGCGCCGCATTCGATGAACGCATGAACGAAAATGCATGACATGACGTGCCCGATTACAGCGAATTCCCGCTATTGATCCTTGCCCAATCGCAGTCGTGCGCGTAAGAAAAGGGCATGTCTTTTCAAGCACGGAGTGTGACGCGTGGGGTGGTATAAGTCACTGGTTTTGCCGATTGTCCGCTGGATCGATGCCGAGACCGCCCATGGTCTGGCCATCTGGGCATTGAAAAACAATCTGGTGCCGCGCGATGATGACGCGACGGACGCCAGCCCGATCCTTGAGACCGAGGTGTTCGGGCGTAAATTCGCCAACCCGGTCGGGCTTGCCGCAGGTTTTGATAAAAACGGCGAAGTCCCCAATCAGATGCTGGCGCACGGGTTTGGCTTTGTTGAAATCGGTTCTGTCACACCACTGCCGCAACCGGGCAACCCGAAACCCCGTCTTTTCCGGCTTTATTCCGACCGCGCGGTGATCAACCGCATGGGCTTTAATAATGACGGGGCCGAGGTCGTGGCCAATCGCCTGCGCAAACGCGCACGGCGGGGTATTCTTGGCGCCAACCTTGGCAAAAACAAATATTCCGATGACGCGGCCGATGATTACGCCAAGGGGGTCGAGGCGCTTGGTCCCTATGCTGATTATCTTGTCGTCAATGTGTCTTCGCCCAATACGCCGGGCCTTCGCGCCCTTCAGGGCCGCGCCCCGCTTGAAAAGCTGCTTAAGGCCGTGATCAAAGCGCGGAATTCCTTTGCCAAGGGCGTGCCGGTGTTGCTTAAGGTCGCACCCGATTTGACCGAGGAAGACAAATCCGACATCGCGGCTGTAGTCACCAAGGTCAAGCTGAATGGCATGATCGTATCAAACACCACGATTGATCGGCCGGTCGGGCTTAATTCCTATGATCAGGATGAAAAGGGTGGCCTTTCCGGCCCGCCTTTGATGGCACCATCGACCAAGGTTCTGGCTGATTTTTACCGTCTGACCGAGGGCAAGGTGCCCCTGATCGGTGTCGGCGGGATTGCATCGGGCAAGGATGCCTATGAAAAGATCCTGAACGGCGCATCGCTGGTGCAGCTTTATTCGTCGCTGGTTTATCACGGTGTGGAACTGGTGACCGAGATCAAGGAAGACCTGTCGCGGCGCCTGCGCAAGGATGGCTTTGCCAATGTGTCCGACGCGGTCGGGGCGGCCTTCCCGGACATTTCGGGCAAGAGCATCCCGGTGGACGAGGCGCGCGCCGCGCGCGAGGCCGAGGCCGCCAAGAAAGACTGAGCTTAAAGATCGAGCTTGTGGTGCGAGATCCCCGTTTTCGCGGGGATGACGGTACCAATCCAGCAAATTGTCATTCCCGCGCGGGCGGGAATCTCGACCCGCATCTCGCAGGTATCAAATTGAAACGGATATACGCATGCAAACCGCCTCCTATGAAATGATCAATGGCCTGTCCGAGGTGATTGGCAAATATGATGCCGTGATCCTTGATTTGTGGGGCGTGGTGCATGACGGGGTCACACCCTATCCGAACTCGATTGCCGCGATGACAGCCCTTAAGGAAGCGGGCATTCCGGTTGCGCTTCTGTCCAACGCCCCGCGTCGTTCCTCGGTCGTGGTCAAGCGGATGGAAGATATGGGCATTTCGCGTGATTTGTATGGTCCCGCAGTCGCATCGGGCGAGGTCGCCTATGCCCAGCTGGTTGCACGCAGCGATCCCTGGTACGCCAAGCTCGGGCGCAAGGTCCTGATGGTCGGGCCGGTGCGTGACATGTCGATGTTTGAAAATCAGGATGTCGAAATTGTCACCGAAGTGGCTGATGCCGACTGGGTTCTGGTTACCGGCCCGAATGATGATCATGATCCGGTTTCAAAATACGAGGACCTTCTGCATTCACTGCTTGCCCGCGACCTGCCGGTGCTGTGCCCGAACCCGGACCGTGAAGTGATCCGCGGTGGCAACCGCATCATCTGTGCCGGTGCGATTGCCGGACGCTATGAAGAACTGGGTGGCAATGTCCGCTGGGAAGGCAAGCCACTGGCAAGTGCCTATGACTTCTGCCTACAGATGTTTGACAAGGGCCCGGACGCCAAACTTCTGGTGGTAGGTGACAGCATCTCGACCGATATTGCCGGATCAAATAATGCCGGTCTCGACGTCGCCCTCGTCACCGGCGGCATTCACGCTGATGAACTCGGCGCGCCGCGCGGTACGCTTCCGGAACGGGGAAAGCTTGATGCGCTGCTGGCCGCCACCGGCCGACACATCACCTATGCGATGGGGGATTTCTGCTGGTAATCAGCAGCCCCGATTTTGGCGGAGACTGCCATGCTGACCGATGAAATCCGTGATTACGCCAATCGTTCGGTTCTGTGCTGGATGGCGACAGGTTCTGATGCCGGGCCGTCGGTCAGTCCCAAGGAAATCTTTGCGTGCTTTGGTGAAGGCCGCATTATCATCGCCAATATCGCTTCCCCGCAATCGGTTCAGAATATCGCGCGCAATCCGCAGGTTTGTGTGAGTTTCGTGGATGTGTTTTCGCAGCGCGGCTGGCAGCTTTATGGATCGGCAATTCTGATGCGCAAAGGCGATGCGGGGTTTGACGAACGCCAGGTCATTTTGCAGGGCATGGCGGGTGATGCCTTTCGGGTAGGGACCCTGTTTGATGTCACGGTGACCAAGGCCAATGAAATCCTTGCCCCCAGCTACCGGTTCAAAAAGGACGTTACCGAGGCTGAGATGCGCGAAGGCGCCATGCGGACCTATGGTGTTAAACCCCGCGACTAGTTTTCTGCCGTAACCTTGCTTTCGCGAAAGATCACGAACAGGCCGCTGGCCGTAATGATCGCAGCCCCGACAAAGGTCAGCATATCAGGCGTTTCGCCCCAGAACAGCCAGCCAAGGGCGGTGGCCCAGATGAGGGCTGTGTAGTCGAACGGTGCCACGGTCGGCGCCTCGGCAAAGCGAAACGCCTGGGTGATCATGGTAATCCCGACCGAGCCAAAAGCCGCAATCGCGACAAACAGCCAGATGTCCTCAGGCCTTACAGATGTCCAGACGAACAGGGCCGGGATGCAGGTCAGGATGCCACTGGTCAGGCTGAGATAGAGCAACAATGTCCACATGGTTTCACGCGTATCAACAAAACGCGCGCTTAGCATCAGCAATGCATAGGCAAGTGCGGTTGCAATCGGCAGCAGCGACATGAGCTCAAACGTCGCGGCACCCGGCCGGACAATCACCAGAACGCCCATGAACCCGACACTGACCGCAAGCCAGCGCCGCCAGCCGACACGGGCAATGAAAATTGCCGAAAGGGCGGTGATGAAAAGCGGGGCGACAAAGGCCAGTGCCGTTGCCTCGGCCAGGCCAAGGTGATGGATGCTGGTAAAGAACATCACCGTGGCGGCAATCCAGATGACACCGCGCATGAAATGCACGCCAACCCGGTGTGAGCGCAATCCATGATAGCCGCCCATCTTCAGCGCCAGCAGGAAGGCAAAGGGAAGCGTGATCATGTTGCGCATGAAGATGATCTGAAACGGGGAATAATGATCCATCAGGCTCTTGGCCAGTGCATCATTGATGCAAAGCGCTGCGACCCCGCCACACATCGTCATGATGCCGGCAAGGTTTTTCTGGCGTGATGTGCTGCTGGACGTCATCGCCCCTGTCCCCGCGTTTTGGTCCGGTTTTTGTCATTGTTAAAATCAGATATCCCTTTCCAGATATCCGGTTCGCAACGCAGGGTCGAGCGATTTCATCACATCAATAAAGGCGCGTAAGGGTGGGGGAACGCGCCGGTGGTCCGGGTAATACAGGAAAAGCCCCGGAATTTCGGGCAGCCAGTCATCCAGCACCGTCACAAGATCACCACTGGCGATGGCGCGCGCGGCATAAATCTCGGACACGTAAGCAATACCAAGCCCCTGTCGGGCGGCATCGACCATCAGATCATGACGATCGAGCGTCAGCGGGCCGGAAACATCAATCGAGATTTCCTGACCCTGCTTTTCGAAATCCCAGTGATAGATCTTGCCGCTGGGAAAGCGATGGCGGATACAATCGTGGTTGTGCAAATCATCGGGTACGATCGGGCGGGGACGGGTTTTGAAATAGTCCGGTGACGCAACCGCGACAAACCGAAATGGCGGGCCAAAGCGTACTGCGACCATATCAAGCGGTACGGTTTCGCCCAATCGTGCCCCGGCATCAAAACCGCCTGCGACGATATCGACCAGGCGTCCCTCGGTCACCAGATCAATCGCCACATCCGGATACCGTTTGCGCATTTCCGGCACGACATGACGGGTCAAAAGGCGCGCAGCCCCATCAGATGTATTGATGCGCACCGTGCCGGACGTCCCACCGGTGCGAAAGCTGTCAACCGTGCCCATGGCTTCTTCAAGGTTGACCAGTGCCGGGCGCAACCGGTCCAAAAGCTGTTCGCCCGCCTCGGTCAGCGAAACACTGCGCGTGGTGCGATGAAACAGACGGATATCAAGATTGCTTTCCATGTTGCGTAGCGCGTGACTGAGGGTGGAGGGCGCAACACCCAGCGCATCAGCCGCCTTGCGAAAGCTGCGATGTTCAGCAACGGCGATGAAGAACCGCATGTCATTCAAGGTCGGCTGACTGATTGCGGGCATATTTTCACTAACCCATCCAAATTAAGCGCAGTTATCACAACAATCATTGGTTTCTATAGTCCCCCCATGTTCAGAGCAAGACAGAAAGGAACTGACATGGACAAGACATGGTTGATTACCGGTGCATCGTCCGGGTTTGGTCGTGGGCTGGTGGAAAAACTGCTGGCACGTGGAGATCGGGTGATCGCGACCGTGCGGCGCACGGGATCGCTTGACGATCTGGTCGCGCAATATGGTGAGCGCCTGCGTGTTGCGTATCTTGATGTCAGCGATACGGATGCGGTTCAGGCAACTGTCGATAAGGCCTTTGCCGACGTCGGACGCATTGATTTCATCGTGAGTAACGCCGCCTTTGGCATCCTTGGTGCGGCCGAGGAAACCGGCATTGATCAGATGCGCCACATTATTGATACCAATCTTTTGGGATCAATTGTTGTGATCAAGGCCGCCTTGCCGCATCTGCGTGCGCAAGGATCGGGGCGCATCATTCAGGTATCGTCCGAAGGCGGGCAGATCGCCTATCCGGGCTTTAGCCTGTATCACGCGACCAAATGGGGCATTGAGGGCTTTGTTGAATCCCTTGCCAAGGAAGTCGCGCCATTTGACATCGAATTCATGATTGTCGAGCCGGGACCGGCACGAACACCGTTTATCGGCTCTATCGTTCAGCCGGACCCGATTGCTGCCTATGACGGCACGCCGGCCCATGACCTGAAAGAAGCGGCCTTTGGCGGTGGCTGGGTGATCAAGGGCGATCCGGCCCGGATGGTCGATGCAATGATTGCGGCTTCGGATGCACCCCACATGCCATTTCGCCTGTTGCTGGGCTCGGATGCCTATGCCGGTGTGCGCGCGGCATTGACCGAACGTCTGGCGGTGCTTGAAGCTGGCAAGGACGTCACCCTTGCAGCGGACTTTACCGAAGAAGAACTTGCCGCGATGCAGGCAACGGTTTGAAACGCAAATCAAACCCCGCAAATCAAACCCTGATGTAAAAGAAAACGCCGCCCGAAGACGGGCGGCGTTTTGCAGTTTGATCGACATTGAGGAGACGATCATTCAAAGCTTTTCAAGGCAGATCAGAGTGCCATCTTGCGGTTGGCGTCGATATAGATCTCCCGCAGGCGCTTGGCGACCGGGCCCGGAACGCCATCGCCAATCGGCTTGTCATCAATTTCGACAACCGGGCAGACAAAGGCAGAAGCCGAGGTGGAAAAGGCCTCTGACGCATTCTGGGCTTCTTCGACCGTGAAGTGGCGTTCTTCGACTTTAAGCTGCAGTTCCTCGGCACATTTCAGAACCGATGCGCGCGTGATGCCATGCAAGATGTCTGTCGACAGTTCGCGGGTGACGATCGTGCCGTCCTTGGTGACGATATAGGCGTTGTTGCTTGAACCTTCGGTGATGTAACCATCCAGCACCATCCAGGCATCGTCCTTGCCCTGTGCAGCGACGTCGGTTTTCAGAAGCGACGCATAAAGCAGCTGGACGGTTTTGATGTCCGAGCGGCGCCAGCGGATATCGGGGAAGGTCATGATCTTCTGACCACGTTCGGCCAGTGGCGAATTGATCAGCGATTTGCTTTGCGTGAACATCACGATGGTCGGCGGCGTCGTTTTGGAGATCGCAAAATCACGATCACCGGCCGAACCGCGCGATACCTGAAGGTAAATCAGGCCTTCGGTGATGTCATTGAGCTTCACCAGTTCGCGGTGCGCTTCCAGAAGCTGGTCGATATCGGGTTTGAAATCGAATTTCAGTTCCTTGAGCGAGCGTTCCAGGCGCTTCATATGACCCATAAAGTCAATCAGCTTGCCATCAAGGACCGAGGTAACCTCATACACGCCGTCGGCGAACAGGAAGGATCGGTCAAAAATCGAAATCTTTGCTTCGGTTTCCGGCAAAAACTCGCCGTTCACATAAACAGTGCGCATCGTAACTTTCCTGTCTGACAAGCGGATCTTTTGCGACCCGTCTTGGGTGGATAAAGCGACGTTTCCAAAGGTCAGCCTTATAACGGGATCTTTTGTTGATCCATGGCGACCGTGTGTTTCAACGTTTCAAGAGTCTCAAATATCACAGGCACACGCAATCTGTCGCGCAAAAGCTCTATATCGTGCGTGGAAAAGGTGGATTGTTGCTTTTACAGGGCGTGATTATGGCTGTTGATATTCTTAATGGGCCATAATTTCCGAAATTGTTCGAAGATTATTCGATTTAAAATTTTTCGATTTTTTGCGTTTGACCGTAACATAGGTTGAGGTTCTATCGTCCTGCTTCATGAGATCAAACGATGATGAAAAGACATCGTCAAAGGAATGGAGCCTTGTGATGAATAGCCACCAGCCCGTCACCCATAACGCCCTGGTCGCACCAGACCATGACGCTTTGCAAAGCCGGATCAATGCCAGTTGGGCCGCCCCGATCAAACGCCCGAAACAGGAAGTGGATCTCGATGCCTATTTTGCCCGGATCGGTTATGACGGCCCGCGCGAAGCCACACTGGAAGTTTTGCAAACCCTGCATGCGATGCATCCGGCAACCATCCCGTTCGAAGCGATTGATGTGTTCAATGACGCGCCCATCAGCATCGATCCGGAGCGCGTCGATCAAAAGCTGATTCATGACAAACGGGGTGGCTATTGTTTTGAGCAAAACGGCCTGTTTCGCCGGGTGTTGCGCAGCCTCGGCTTTGAGGTCGAAGGTCTGGCCGGGCGGGTTTTATGGGGCTATGGCCCAAACGATATGCCCCGTCCGCGCTGTCATATGGCCAACCGGGTGATGATCGACGGCGAAGCTTGGCTTGCCGATGTTGGATTGGGTGGTTGCGTGCCGACCGGGCCGTTGTTGCTTGATGTCGAAACGCCGCAATCGACCCCGCATGACACATACCGTGTAACCAAGGGGGCGCACAGCTATCGGATTGAACTGGAACGCGATGGCGTCTGGAAGGCTGTGCACGAGGTCGATATCGCGCCGGTTTCGGATATCGATTACGAGGTGATGAACTGGTACGCATCAGATCACCCGGACAGCGTTTTTTGCAAAACCCTGATGGTCGCGCGTTCTGCCCCGTTTGCCCGCTTTACCCTGCTCAATAACCGTCTGAACATCCGGCTGGTCACTGGCGAGGAAGAACAACACACGCTCAGCGTCGGGGATATTCCCCAAACGCTTAAAGACATTTTTGGCATCGAGCCGGACCCGGCCTGGCGCTGGGCCTTTGCCAGATTGGCATAGCGCCGGTAACTGCGAACGACTGTGCGGTGTTCGTGGTTGCGGTGTTACAGGCCATGGCGGGGCTGCACCCCTGTCATGGCCTGATTTCCTCTAGGCGCGATCAGTAACGCAGCGTCAATCCATGTTTCTCTACAAGCTGGGTATAGGTGCCCGATGATTTGATCTCTGCCATGGCCTCGTTGAAGCGCTTGAGCAATACGTCATTGTTTGGAAAGGTCTTGGACGTCATTAAATGCAGGCCTGCCCCGTCAATCAATGGGGTTTCCAGCGTATAGAAGTTTGCCACTTCTTCAGGTGGGAACAATTGACGAATTTGATACCACGCGATGGTGGTTGCTGTCGGGAAAAGGTCGATGCGCCCGAGTTGAAGGCGCCTTAAGTTCTGCTCTTCGGAATGAGCATAATCGACATTAAGACCGGCTTCCTCGAACCAGCTTTCATAGTAGTAGCCATACACGCCACCTATCCGATAGCCGCGTAAGTCGGCAAGCTCGGTATAGTTATAACGTGGTTCGTTGCCGTGTTTGTCATAGGCAAAGAAATGGGAATCTTGCAAATACAGCGGATCAGAAAAGGCAAAGGTCTGCTCGCGGAGCTCGGTCTTGCGATAAGGGATAGTGCCCCACGCGTTATGGTTTTCTACTTCCTGCTGGCATCGGCGCCAGGGCATAATCTCAAAGCGGAACCTGACCCCCATTCTTGCGCCAATTTCGGTAAACAGGTTGGGCAAGAAGCTGTTCTCCACATCTTCATTGACATAGGGAGGATAAATATTTGTGGCGATCAAAAGTGATTCCTGTGCCCTTGCGACAAGTGGCAAAAGCAAGAACGTCAGAACAACAACAAGCCGGTAGAACAAGGCCGTCTCCGATATCGGGAATGTGGCGGTGTGTTCTATATGGCTAGTTGGTCAAATTGTTAAAAGGGGGGGGGCTCGCAAAGGTTTATTGTTTGGCAGATTCATTCGCTTTTTGCGTGAGCTTGTCCATATAGCTCAGAAGATCGGCGATGGTTTCGGGCGTGAAGGAAAATTCCGGCATGGTCACGCTTTCATGCGAAACCGTGATGCCTTCGGCAAGGGCCTCTTCAAGGTTTTCAAGCGGCCAGCGCTGGCCGAAACTGGCAAGGGCCGGGGCGTTGGTTACATTGGGGTCCGGCAGGGGATCGCCTTCGAATTTGGTGTGGCAGCGCAAACAGGTCTGCTCGGCAATTGATTGGCCGCGTTCGACATTGCCATATGCCTCGCCCTTGTGCGCCATATAGTCGCTGATCCCCCACATGCCCAAGGCGACAACACCGGTCAACAGGATGACAAGGCTGGTTTTCTGCATGGAGGGCTCCCTGATGGCGATTTTGAATCTGTTCTAATCGCCGGTATAGCAAGCCAAGGTAACGAATTTCCTAAGGCCTTTTTGGGCCAAATCATCCAGTCGGGGCCTTCGTGCAAGATCATGCAATGGCGCGTTTGCCCGTGGTGCAGACTTTGTCGCAGCGAAGAAATGACGGGATGTCGGCTTTAAAAAAGCAACCAAGGCAACCGTTAGCTGCCATCCGCTGTGCGAAACACTGTCAGGCCATTGACCACAACCCGGCCATCGGGCAGCAACTGACCATCATATTCGGTCGTGCCTTGCGGGCCGGGGCGTCCGGCGGCAAGTCCATTAACGGCAAACGGCACAAGTGCGCCCAAAAGCGTCGGGCTGTCGGGGGTGCCAAGCAAATCAACAAGCTTGTCCTGGCCCAGAAGCCGGAAGTCAAAATCACCGGTGAAGCCATAGCGTGCGGCGGCCTGTGCAAGGAACTCGCCAGATCCAAGTGCTTCGAGGCCGCGGGATTCAACATAGAATTCGTCAACTTTGACCGGCGCGCCGTTCTGGGCAGCCTTTTTCCACAGCGCATCGCCGATTTGGCGACGGGCAAAGCGCGGGGCGGTTCCTGTAAGGATATCGTGGAAGCCCTTTTCAATGATCGGCTGGGCGTCTGACCATGGAAGTCCGTCGCTGCTGGTTTTTACCCGCACCGTGCGCGGCTGCAGAAGACTTGGCAGCCACAAACCATCATGGGCGTAATCAAGGCGGGTGTTTCCGTCTTCACCGGGATACAAGGAGAAATTGGTCGATTTGATCGAGCCGCGTTTTTCGCGATTTGGTCCGGTCCATTCGGCCGCTTGCCAGCCAATACGCGCCATTTCAGGCAGCCATTGGATGATCAGGCCGTTCATCATCCAGTGCTTGCGCGAGACCGGTTCCTCGCCAACCAGAAAATCGGCGAAGCCGTCAAAGGTGACAGGCACATTGCGCGCTGTATCCCAGCGCAGATACCCACCGGCATTGCGGAGCGTCAATTCGCGCTGGTCGCTGGTTGCTTCGACCAGCATTCTGGCCCGTTCTGGCAGTTTGACGTCAAGATCAACCTGATCGGAATTGTCGGTATCGCGCACAGAAACCAGAACATCATCCATAACCAGCTGGCGCGGGGTGGAATAACCGTTGAGATCAAGGGAAATAGCGTCATAGACGAGCTCAACCGCGTTCCCGTCAATCGTACGTGCATCGACCTCGGTCGCGGAAATGCCTGATTGCATCAGGATTGCATCGACGGCAGTGCGGGCATCCTCGATGGAAATTGCCTGCGCACGGGTCGCAAGACTTGCAATGGAAATCGCAAGAACGCCAAAGCCGGTAAGTGCCTTTCGCAACTGCATGACGGGGTCCTTTTACGTGACGTGATGTGCAGTTCTGCGTCGCCATCATGGCAACACGCCCCAGAGTTTATCGCAAATTTGGTAATGTTAGGGCAAAATCAACTTGATCTGACGCTTGGCAGCTTTTTCGAGCAGGCGCTTTGTTTCATCACAACTGACAGGATGCTGTCAGGAGGGTGGCGTTATTAGTGCCTGACGTTACTCGGAAACAAGGGGAGGTTAACTGCCACAGCCGAACATTTCGCGCGTTTCGGGTGTTGCGATGCCACACAGGAAGGTTTCAACCGCGCGCGATACACGTGCGCTGATCTGCTGATCGGTCATCGGGGGGCGCGGGTTGTGTTTCATGATGCGCGATTGCCAGTCGCCGATGATCATCGATTCAAACATCTCTGCCGAATGGTCCGGGTCTTCAATTTTAATCCGGCCGAGTTTCTGTTGCCGCGAAAGATAGTCTGCAAGGTGTTTGCGTGTGCTGTCGGGACCGACTTCAAAGAATTTCTCTATCAGAGGTAGAAAATGCTGACCTTCGGAATACAGAATTTGGGTGAAGCGGGCGACTTCCTCGGTTACAATCTTCTGGGCCAGTTTCGTGCCGAAGTCCGTCAGGGCATCACGGGGAGGGAGGTCGGTTTCCAGCGAAATATGCAGTTCGGCGGAGAATTCCTTGCAGCGCTCGGTCATGACAGCGGCAAGCAAGCCATCCTTTCCGCCGAAAGCTTCGTACAGGGTTGTGCGCGACCCGCCCGATTGCGAGATGACGTCGTTCAGGGTGACACCGGCAAAGCCACGTTCAAGCAATAACGCCCATGCAGCATCCATCATTGCACGACGGCGTGCTGTACCGCGAGCGTGTTGTTTTTCATGCTTTTCTGGCGTTTCGCTCATCTTTGTCAGTTCTGCTGTTATTGGGTCTTGATCGTGCAGTGCACAAAGTGTACTGTACCGTACAGTATTCATGAATGCAATGGCAAAGCGTCCACCACATTGCTTTGCAGGGACTTAGAAGGAATAAGCATTTTGTCCATGCGATCTAGTTTGAAATTCGCTGGTTTGGCAGCGCTTGTCGTGCTTGTAGCAGCCTGCAGCGAACAGAATGAAGGCGGCGGGCAGCAAGCCAACGCCCAGCAGCAACCGCAGGCGACGCCGGTCGGTACTGTCACGCTAAACGCCCAGACGGTTGGCCTGGTTGAAGAAATGCCGGGCCGTACTGTGGCCTTCCGCCAAGCAGACATTCGCCCCCAGGTCGACGGTATTATCAAGGAACGCAACTTCACCGAGGGTGCGTTTGTTGAAGCCGGTCAGCAGCTTTATATGATTGATCAGGAAGTTTATCTGGCGCGTGTTGATGCCGCCCAGGCCGAACTGACCCGTCAGCGCGCCACCCTTGATCAGACGACCAAGACGCGTTCGCGCTATGACCCGCTGATCAAGTCGCAAGCTGTCAGCCAGCAAACCTATGACGATGCGGTGGCCGCCGAAGCACAGGCCAAGGCCGCTGTGGCAGCTGCGCGTGCGGAACTGGAACAGGCCCGTATTGATCTGGCCTATACCACGGTCACCGCACCGATTTCCGGTCAGATCAGCTCGTCTGATTATTCCGAAGGTGCGCTTGTGACTGCCAATCAGTCGGCAAAACTGACCACCATTACCCAGCTTGACCCGATCTATGTCGATGTGACCCAGGCCGGTGGCCGGTTGCTGAAGATCAAGCAGGCGGTTCAGAACGGCCGGATCAAGGGCGTTACCGAAGGCCAGATCGAGGTCAACCTGATCATTGATGCGACCGGTGCGGAATATCCGCACACAGGCACCTTGCAGTTCTCGGACGTTACTGTGAACGAAACCACCGGCACGGTCCGTTTGCGCGCAGTCTTCCCGAACCCGGATGGAACCCTTCTGCCGGGCATGTTTGTGCGCGGTCAGGTCCGTCAGGGGCATCTTGAAGGCGCGTTCCTTGTGCCGCAAAAGGCGGTCATGCGCCGCCCGGATGGCTCGGCTTATGCCTATGTTGTCGAGGATGGCAAGGTCGCGTCCAAGGATCTGACGATTGAACAGTCGCAGGGGCAGGATTGGCTGGTGACGGCTGGTCTTGAAGATGGCGCGCAAGTCATTGTTGATGGCATCCAGCGCATCGGACCGGGTGCACCGGTTACGCCGCAGCCTGTTGAAACCGCCAAAGCCGCCGAATAAGGACTTATTCAATGGCAAAATTCTTTATTGATCGCCCCGTCTTTGCCTGGGTTGTCGCCCTGGTGATCATGCTGGCGGGGGGACTGTCGCTTTGGCAGTTGCCGGTGGAGCAATATCCATCGATCGCGCCGCCTTCTGTCGAGATCGAGGCAACCTATCCGGGCGCCTCGGCCAAAACTGTTGAAAACACGGTCACCCAGGTGATCGAACAACAGATGAACGGTCTTGATTATCTGCGTTATATGTCCTCGACCTCGTCGGGTAACGGTCAGGCAACAGTGACCCTGACCTTTGAACCCGAAGCCGATCCCGACATCGCGCAGGTTCAGGTGCAGAACAAACTGCAGGCTGCCATGTCCTCCCTTCCGAGCGAAGTGCAGGAACAGGGTGTAACGGTCAGCAAATCATCGGGCTCGTTCCTGATGGTTGTCGGCTTTGTGTCTTCTGACGGTTCGATGAACGCCGAAGACCTGTCGGACTTTGTTGTGTCGTCGGTCGAAGACCCGATTGCCCGTGTGAACGGCGTTGGTTCGGTTCAGGTATTTGGTGCCCAGCATGCGATGCGCATCTGGCTCGATCCGAACAAGATGCTGGCCTATAACCTGACGGTGATGGATGTTGACGCCGCCATTCAGGCGCAGAACACCGAAGTCACCGCTGGTCAGATTGGCGGTGCGCCGTCTGTCGAGGGTCAGCAGATCAACGCAACCATTACCGCGCAAAGCAAACTGCAGACGGTTGACGAGTTCGCCAACATTCTTCTGAAGGTCGAAACGGACGGGTCGCAAGTTCGTCTTGGGGACGTTGCCCGTATCGAAATCGGTGGCGAAAGCTATGAAATCGTCGGGCGCTACAATGCGGAATCGGCAACCGGTATCGGGATCAACCTTGCAACGGGTGCCAATGCGCTTGATACCGCCGAGGCGGTAAAATCCCGTCTGGCCGAACTGAAACCGTTCTTCCCGCAAGGGATCGAGATCGTCTATCCGTATGACACCACCCCGTTCGTTGAAGTGTCGATCGAGGAAGTGGTTCACACCCTGTTTGAGGCGATTGTCCTCGTCTTCCTGGTGATGTTCCTGTTCCTGCAGAACTGGCGGGCGACGCTTATTCCGACGATTGCTGTGCCGGTTGTTCTGCTTGGCACCTTCGGGATCCTTGCGGCATTCGGATATTCGATCAACACGCTGACCATGTTTGCCATGGTGCTGGCCATCGGTCTTCTGGTGGATGACGCGATTGTTGTGGTGGAAAACGTCGAACGTGTGATGCACGAAGACGGGCTTCCGCCGCGTGAGGCAACGCGTAAATCCATGGGGCAGATCACTGGCGCGCTGATCGGTATTGCGCTGGTTCTGTCGGCCGTGTTTGTGCCGATGGCGTTCTTTGCCGGGTCGACGGGTGCGATTTATCGCCAGTTTTCCATCACCATTGTTTCGGCCATGGTGCTATCGGTTGTTGTGGCAATTGTTCTGACACCGGCCCTTTGTGCGACCATGCTCAAACCCGGTCACACCGATCCGAGCAAGAAAAAAGGTCCGTTTGGCTGGTTTAACCGCGGGTTTGACAAGACCAACAACTTCTATCAGGGCAGTGTTGGTCACGTTGTGAACCGCAAATGGCGCTACCTGTTTGTCTATGGCATTCTGGTTGCGGCTCTGGTTGCCTTGTTTGGCCGTCTGCCGGGCTCGTTCCTGCCCGAAGAAGACCAGGGCATCATGTTCGCCATGGTGCAGTTGCCGGCCGGTGCCTCGCAGGAGCGTACGGTTGAGGTTCTCAAGAAGCTTGAAACCCACTTCATGGAGAACGAGGCCGAAAATATCGACGGTCTGTTCACCGTGGCCGGCTTCTCGTTCGCGGGCAGTGGCCAGAATGCGGGTATTGCGTTTGTGAACCTGAAAGACTGGTCGGAACGTACGCGTCCGGATCAATCGGTCGATGCGGTGATTGGCCGTGCCTATGGTGCGTTTGCGGGTATCCGTGAAGCCATGGTCTTTGCCTTTGCGCCGCCGGCCATTATCGAACTTGGCACGGCGAACGGCTTTGACCTGCAGCTTGTTGACCGCGGTGGTAATGGGCACGATGCCCTGGTTGCGGCCCGCAACCAGCTTTTAGGCATGGCATCGCAGGACCCGCGTCTTGTCGGTGTGCGTCCGAATGGTCTGAATGACACGCCCCAGTTCAACATCAACATCGATCAGGAAAAGGCCAGCGCCCTTGGCGTGAACCTTGCTGATATCAACCGGACGCTGGCGGCGGCCTGGGGGTCAAGCTACGTCAACGACTTCATCGAAAACGGTCGCGTCAAGCGGGTTTACATGCAGGCTGATGCCAAATACCGCATGATGCCCGAAGACATGGATTACTGGTATGTCCGCAACCAGAAGGGCGAGATGGTGCCGATTTCGGCTGTCTCCTCGACCGAGTGGACCTATGGTTCTCCGCGTCTGGAACGCTTTAATGGCCTGTCGTCGCTGAACATTCAGGGTGCAGCCGCACCGGGTGTGGCGTCTGGTGATGCCATGGCAGCAATGGAACAGCTTGTTTCACAGTTGCCGGGTGATATCGGCCTGGAATGGCAGGGATTGTCCTATGAGGAACGCGAAGCAGGCGAGCAGGGCCCGGCACTCTATGCCCTGTCCATGATCGTCGTCTTCCTGTGCTTGGCTGCCCTTTATGAAAGCTGGTCGATCCCGATTTCGGTGATGATGGTTGTGCCGCTCGGTGTTCTTGGTGCGGTGATCGCGGCGATGCTGCGTGGTCTGCCCGATGACGTCTATTTCCAGGTGGCCATCCTGACCACGATCGGTTTGTCGGCCAAGAACGCCATCCTGATTGTCGAGTTCGCCCGCGAACTTTACGACGACGGTATGAGCCTTCTTGATGCAACCGTCGAGGCCGCCCGTCAGCGTCTGCGTCCGATCATCATGACGTCGATGGCGTTTACCCTTGGTGTCGTGCCACTGGCGATTTCGACCGGTGCCGGTGCCGGGGCCCGTGTGGCCGTGGGTACCGGTGTGATGGGCGGGATGATTGCCGCAACCGTGCTGG
Organism: Thalassospira sp. UBA848; assembly: GCF_002295455.1. NCBI lineage: Bacteria > Pseudomonadati > Pseudomonadota > Alphaproteobacteria > Rhodospirillales > Thalassospiraceae > Thalassospira > Thalassospira sp. UBA848. The sequence continues at coordinate 29,442 of NZ_DBGS01000130.1, forward strand.
CGATCTTCTTTGTGCCGCTGTTCTTTGTTCTGATTGTCGGCACCTTTGCCAAGAACCGCACCAAGCGCGGCGAAGTGCAGGCAGCCCACGAACATCCGGCGGAATAAGATTTAAGGCCAGCCTTTGTCAAAAAGGCTGGCCTTAAACGGCATCGCGCCGTGACGGTGCAGATTTAAAGTTTCAATCTGCATGATCCCCCGACCCCGCCGTTGCGCGTGCGAAAGAAAGGGCCGATGCGTTTGCATCGGCCCTTTTGTTTTGACCTCAACCCAAAGTGACGTCAAGCGCCTTTTGGATAGGGTGCGCCGCGCCAAACCCGCACGAACGGCTTAGATATCGTACTTTTGGGCAGGCAAAAATCAGGTTTTGCTCATGCTATCAAGGCTCTGACGGTGGGCGTGCATCTGATGGAAAATGGCGTATCGACGATCATGATCTGCCTTGGCTGACGGATCTGGTGCGTGGGCGGTTTCCTTGCCCGCCATCTGGCGCGCGGCCCTGGCAAGCCCACCTTCCGCATCAAGGGCACCGGCGGCCAACATGGCCGATCCCAGCAGAACCGGCTCTTCGCAATCAGACATCACCACGGTACAGCCGGTCACATCGGCATAGAGTTTCACCAGCACCTGACTTGCCGTATGGCCGCCGCTTAGATGGATGTGGGTGATGTCATATCCGGTATCGTTCATGGCATCGATGATGTGGCGCGTGCCATAGGCAATCGCGCACGCGGTGGCCCAATAAAGCTTCAGGAAGCTTTCCTCGCTTTGATCCAGTGTCAGACCGGAAATCACGCCAAGAGCTTCCGGGTCGGCAAGCGGGGAACGGTTGCCATGGAAATCGGGCAGGACATGCAGGCGCGGGGCCAGATCGGTTTTTTCCGCCATCATCGGCATCAGTTTTTCACCGGCAAGCTTATGGGCATCACGGCCCATATCATGGGAAAACGGATGCATGGCAACGATATGATCAAGCAACGCCCCCGTCGCGGATTGCCCGCCTTCATTCAGCCAAAGGTTCGGGGCAATCGCCCCGAAATAGGGACCCCAGACACCCTTGATAAAACGTGGTTCTTTCGACAAAGCCATATGGCAGGTCGATGTCCCCGCGATCATCGCAAAATGCTGATCAAGGTTGCCATCCAGATATTCGCCAAGCGTGCCAAGCGCCCCGGCATGGGCATCAATCAGGCCAGCCCCGACCACGCAATCGGTTGTCAGACCAAGATCAACTGCCCCCTGTTCGGAAAGCGGTCCGATCAGTTCCCCAACCGCAAGGGCGGGATCATGCATGTTGATCTTGTTATTCAGGTCTTCCATGTCGATGGCTTTCAGGAAATCGCGATCCCACGGCTGATCCTGATGGGCAAGATAGGTCCATTTACACGTTACCGTGCAGCAGGACCGGGCATTGCTGCCAGTGGCGCGGAACGACAGGAAATCGGCCAGATCATAAGCCGCGCCCATTTTCTGCCAAGCGGCATTATGATGGCGTTTCAGCCACATCAATTTGGGGATTTCCATTTCCGGCGACATCGTGCCGCCGATATATTCCAGAACCTTGGCACCGGTGGCTGTGCATTCCTCTGCCTCGCGCACGGCGCGGTGATCCATCCAGACAATCACATCCCAGTTGTCCGCACCATTGGGGGTGACACCCAGTGGCCGGTTATCCTGATCGCGGATCACGAGCGAACATGTGGCATCGAACCCGATGGCGGCAACTTTCTGCGCAGGGACCCCGGATTTGGCCATGGCATCACGTACCGACTGACAGACCGACTGCCAGATATTTTCAGAATCCTGTTCGACGAAATCGGGTTTTGGCCGGTTCATTGCAATCGCGTGTGCGGCACTGCCAAGCAATTTGCCATTGGCGTCAAAAACGCCGGCGCGCGCACTTCCGGTGCCGACATCCACGCCGACAAAGCAAGGATAAGTGGGACTCATGATGGGTCTTCCTCCGCATTATCCCCGGCTTTGCGGAATATCTCCGATGCCGGGTGATCTTTTGTTTGGTCTGGTATCTGGTGTGGCTTCTGACTTGGCCGGGGCTTAGTTTGGCCTGAGTTGATCAAAAGTTCAGTGATTGGTCAAATGTTCATTTTTGTTGACGCTGAACTTATCTCTTAGCTACGCTGTAGCGATAACATAAATCACACAAGCCAGGTTCAACATGGCCCGAGGAAACAATGTCCAAGGCCCGACCGATCATGTCGGGGCCGGTATCGTAACGTCAGCATCAGAGATCCAGGGTCTGTTTGATGCCTGTCGTGTTGTCCTGTTTGACTGTGACGGGGTGCTGGTCAATAGCGAGCCGATCTCGCTGGCGACACTGGTTGACGTGCTTGAGCACTTCAACGCGCCGCTCAGTCTGCGCGACGTATCGGACCGATTTACCGGACGATCAAGTTCAGCACCGATTGAATATATCAAAACCCACACGGGCCGCGATGTCAGCGCGGAATTCAAACCGTATTACTATAAAATGCTGTTTGACCGGTATGATCGCGATCTGAGCAAAATTGACGGAATTGAAACCGTCCTGACCGTCCTTCAGGCACGCGATATTGCCTTTTGTATTTCATCAAGCAGCTCGGTCGAACGGCTTGAAAAAACCATGCAGGTCACGGGTCTTGGCTCATGGTTTGACGAGCGGGTTTATAGTGCAGATTTCGTAAAAAACGGCAAACCGGCGCCGGATCTTTTCCTGCATGCGGCG
>NZ_DBGS01000055.1:0-46653 GCF_002295455.1 Thalassospira sp. UBA848
GTGATCGAAGCCGGGCGGAAGCTTTTTAGCCGCCCGGTTAACTTCGTTCTTGGCGTAGCACAGCTTGAACAGCTTCCGCCTGAAGACAAAACAGAGATCTGTTTTGCGGGCCGTTCGAACGTGGGAAAGTCCAGCCTGATCAATGCGATCACCGGGCGAAAGGATATCGCCCGGACGTCGAACACCCCCGGTCGTACGCAGCAGCTGAACTATTTCGATCTTGATGGTGCGTGCCATATCGTGGATCTGCCGGGCTATGGCTTTGCCCAGGCCCCCAAGGATATCGTCGATACGTGGCATGCGTTGATCAAACAGTATCTGCGCGGGCGCGTCACGCTCCGCCGTGTGTTTGTTCTGATTGATTCCAGACATGGCTTCAAAAAGGCTGATCTTGATATGATGAAGCTGCTTGATGAGGCCGCTGTGCCGTATCAGGTTGTGCTGACCAAGGCAGACAAGCTAAAAAAAGGTCAGCTTGAAAAGCGGATCAAGGAAGTGGTCGACGGGCTGGTCAAACACCCCGCTGCCCTGCCGCAGATTTTTGCGACTTCAAGCGAGAAAAATACCGGCCTTGCCGAACTGCGAGCAGAGATTTCAACCCTGCTTTGATACCGGCAGCCGCATAGCGCGATAATATGGGGAAGTGACATGAACGAAGAAATCCGTTCTGAAGAAGACCAATCGGAAGCCAGCGCATACCGGATGCTGGCACGTGCCAAAGTGCTGTCCGAGGCTCTTCCCTTTATGCGACGCTTTAACGGGCAAAAAATTGTCGTCAAGTATGGCGGCCATGCTATGGGGGACCCGGAGCTTGCCCGTCTGTTCGCCCAGGACATGGTTTTGCTTAAACAGGTCGGCATGAACCCGATTGTTGTGCATGGCGGTGGGCCGCAGATCGGCCAGATGCTCAAGCAGCTTAATATTCAGTCGGAATTCATTGACGGCTTGCGGGTGACCGATCAACAGACCATCGATGTTGTTGAAATGGTTCTGGCCGGCAAGATCAACAAGGAAATCGTTTCCAATATCAATGCCGCTGGCGGTGTTGGTGTCGGTCTGTGCGGCAAGGATGCCAACCTGATCACGGCACGTAAATTGACGCGGACCAAACGCGACCCCGAAAGCAATATCGAGAAAGTTCTTGATCTGGGTTTTGTTGGCGAGCCGGAAAAAATCAATCCGCACGTTCTTGATTGCTTTATTGATACAGACATCATTCCGGTCATTTCACCGATTGGCGTTGGGGCGGACGGGCAAACCTATAATATCAATGCGGACACGGCCGCCGGTGCGATTGCGAAGGCCGTTGGCGCAAGCCGTCTGTACATGCTGACCGATGTAAAAGGTATCCTTGATCAGGATAAAAACCTTGTACGCGATGCTGACACTGCCCACATCAATGCCATGATCGCGGATGGCACCATTCAGGGGGGCATGATCCCCAAAACCGAGACTTGCATGGATGCAGTCGAAAACGGTGTTGAGGCCGCAGTCATTGTGGACGGACGCGCGCCACATGCTGTTCTGCTGGAACTCTTCACCGAACGCGGTGCGGGCACCATGATCAGGGGCAACTAAAGGTCGAAGTCTGACTGACCCTTTCGGGTAGTTAATTTCGACGTATAGCTGGTTCCGGCTGTTAAAGTAGGGTATCTTGAGCCCAATCGTTATGTGCAAAACGCATAACACATTGACTTTGATGATGAAAACACGAGCCGGAGCACCCGTTGTGACCACAGCGGAAAAAGAACTTTCCCGCCATTGGGATTATGCTGATGAGACCTTAAAGGCGCTGCGCGAACGCGGCCTGCGCCCGACGCCCGAATTGTACCATGTCTGGTTCGTCTATTTTGCTGAAGAAAACCCGGAAATTCTGCGGGTCATCGATGCGGTAAGGGCCAGTGGGGACGATTTGGCCGAGGATACGCTCCTTCAGCTTTATTATCGCTATATCTTTGACCGTCAGGCTGCGGACTTCTTGCAGCGCGGGATGGAAGATTTCTCGGAACTCGTTGAAAATAGCGATGATTGCCTGACGACAGCCCGCAGCGGATTGCAGGATTACGGGGCGTTGCTTGGCCGGTCGCTTGAAACACTCAAGGACCATGAACAGGTCAGCCCGGTTCTGAGCGAGGTGATCGAACAGACCGACCAGATGCAAAGGACGGTCGAAGGCCTGCATCAGCGCCTTGATCGTTATCTGGGCAAGGTCGAACGGCTCCAGCGTGAACTGGAAGAAACCCGCGAACGATCCTATACCGACGGTTTGACGCGCGTTTCAAACCGTATGTATTTCGAAGAGCAGCTTAATCAGACAATTGAAGAGCACGACTCATCGAAACGGCCGGATCCGTTCTGTGTGATGATTATCGACCTTGACCAATTCAAGGCGGTCAATGACCGGTTCGGACATCGTATCGGCGATGAAATTCTGGTTCTGATTGCCTCAATGCTTAAAGCCAATATCAAGGGCCGTGACGTTGTGGCGCGCTATGGCGGTGACGAGTTTGCCATTCTGCTGCCCCAGACACCTTTGGCTGATGCCATGGTTCTGGCCAGCGATATGAGCAAACGTATCGCCGCACGCGAAATCAAGGCAAAGCAGTCGGGCATTTCATTTGGTCAGATGACCATATCTGTCGGTGTGGCAGAATATGTTTCCAAAGAAGGCAGCACGAAACTGATCGACCGCGCCGACCGGGCATTGTATCGGGCGAAGAAAGAAGGTCGTAATCGGAACTGCGCGGCCTAACGGGCGCAATCCAACCCTTGGTTTGAATTGTTGCCATTGAATTGCGCGCTTGCTGCATGTGTGCCATGACAGGTGCCGGGCTTGCATTGAAGTGTTCAAAAGCGTATGTAACCAGCGCCCGGCAAGGTCATTGAGCCTTGCCGGGCGTTCCGCACTTGCACCAGTGTTTTGATTGTGCAGGTGGAAAAATTCCAAGCAGAACTGGATGACAGAAGTCCGACCATGAAAGAGCCGCGCGTCGTCACATTTGGTTGCCGCCTTAACACCTATGAGTCAGAGGTGATGCGCGACCATGCCAAAAATGCGGGACTTGATGATGCGATCATCATCAATACCTGTGCGGTGACGACCGAAGCAGAACGCCAGGCGCGTCAAAGCATTCGTCGCCTGCGGCGCGAAAACCCCGAGGCCAAGATTTTTGTCACCGGCTGTGCCGTTCAGGTCAATCCCGACAAGTTCGCCAATATGGGCGAAATTGATCGGATCTTTGGCAACGACGCCAAGATGAAGGCCGAAACGTTTGCCATGCCCGATCATGAACGTGTTGTCGTCAATGACATCATGTCGGTCGAAGAAACGGCAAGCCACCTTGTTTCCGGTTTCGAGGGGCGTGCGCGCGCCTTTGTGCAGGTCCAGAACGGGTGTGATCACCGTTGCACGTTTTGCATCATCCCATTTGGCCGGGGCAATTCGCGCAGTGTGCCCATGGGCGAAATCGTTACCCAGGTTCGTGAACTGGTCGCCAATGGCTATGGCGAGGTTGTTCTGACCGGGGTCGATATTACATCCTATGGCCATGATCTGCCGGGACAGCCGACCCTGGGGCAGATGTCGCGCCGCCTGCTGGCACAGGTGCCTGAGCTGCCGCGTCTGCGTATTTCATCGATTGACCCGGTCGAGGTGGATGAAGATCTGTTTCGCCTGATCGAAACCGAACCACGCTTGATGCCGCACATGCATATCAGCCTGCAGGCCGGTGATGACATGGTGCTTAAGCGCATGAAGCGTCGCCATCTGCGCCAAGACGTTGTCGATTTCTGTAAAAAGGTCCGCGATCTGCGCCCGGATGTGACGTTTGGCGCTGATATCATTGCCGGCTTCCCGACCGAAACCGATGAAATGGCCGAAAATACCCTGCGTCTTGTTGATGAATGCAGTCTGATTTACCTGCATGTTTTCCCGTATTCATCACGTCCGGGGACACCAGCGGCCAAGATGCCGCAAGTGCCCAAGGATCTTCGCAAGGAACGCGCAAGCGCGCTTCGCGAAGCGGGCGAGGTGCAGCTGAACAAGTTCCTGCAATCGCGCATCGGCATGATCGAGAATGTGTTGGTGGAAAAGGAAAATACCGGCCATACGGAGCATTTTGCTCCCGTTCTGCTTGATCGCGTGATAGAAGCGGGCACGATAGCAAAGGCCAAGGTCACCGGCCTTGAAAATGGAAAATTGATTGCGGAGCTTGCGGAATGAGTGAAGAGGGGAAGAAAAGCTGGTTTAGCCGCCTGAAAGACGGGTTGAAGCGGTCCTCCTCGAAGCTGACTACCGGGATTACGGATATCTTCACAAAGCGCCGTCTTGATGATGATGCGCTCGAAGAATTCGAAGACCTTCTGATTACTTCCGACCTTGGCGTGACGACCGCCGCGAAACTGAGCGCGGAACTGTCCAAGACCCGGTTTGACAAGGAAGTCGATTCCGCCGAGATTCAGGAATTCATTGCCGAAGAAGTTGCCAAAATCCTTGAACCGGTCGCACAGCCGCTGGTGATTGATGCCAACAAGAAACCGCATGTGGTGCTGGTGGTTGGTGTTAACGGATCGGGCAAAACCACGACCATCGGCAAGCTTGCCAAGACGTACAAGGACCAGGGTCTCAAGGTCATGATGGCCGCGGGCGACACGTTCCGTGCGGCTGCGGTCGAGCAGCTTAAAGTCTGGGGCGAACGCACCGACTGCCCGGTGATTGCGCGTGACACGGGTGCCGATGCCGCAGGCCTTGCCTTTGATGCGATCGAACAGGCCCAGCGCGAAGGATATGACCTTTTGCTGATTGATACGGCCGGTCGTCTGCAGAACAAGGCACACCTGATGGACGAACTTAAAAAGATCGTCCGCGTGATCAAAAAACGCGACGAGAGTGCGCCGCATGACACGCTTCTGGTGCTGGATGCGACAACTGGTCAGAACGCCCATTCACAGGTCGAAACCTTTGGCGAGGCGACCAATGTATCAGGCCTGATTGTGACCAAGCTTGATGGCACGGCAAAGGGCGGTGTTGTGGTTGCCCTGGCCGAGAAGTTCGGTAAACCTGTCCATGCGATTGGTGTGGGTGAGACTGCCGAAGACCTGCGCCCGTTCGAGGCAAAATCCTTTGCCAGAAGTCTTGCCGGGCTCGAAGACTGATCCGGATCGCTTGCAAGGATGGAAAATGAAAGACCGCCAGATGGCGGTCTTTTTTCGTTTTACAGGCTTTTGATGATGTCGCCGAGATTGCCGGTGAAACTGTCGACTTCGCTTGCCAGGGTATCAAGCGCCTTTGCGACATCGGTTGGCTGGTCGTCGATTGATATTGCTGCAGTTTCGCGCATAAGCAGTTCCGCACGTGCTTTCAGGCCGTTTGACAGACGGCTGTCGGCATTGCCCAGCAGCCAGCCCATGACTTTGTCGCGAAGTTCCTCAAGATTCTGAAGGTCCGGGTCGGGCGACGCCGGATTGATACCATAGGGGCGCAATCCCAGTTCAAGTTGCCGCGCGATGTCGCGGAATTTGCCTGCACTATCATGACAAAGTGCCTTCAGATCGCTGTTTTGTGCCACCGGATAGATGGCCTCCAGGCGCAAGGCAAAATCGACGGTATCGCGCATGACGTCATTGATTTCATTTTGCTGCGGCAGGGATTTGTTTTCCAGCGCGGTGGTGTCTTCGATTTGATCGACAAAGCTGTTTGGCGCGAAAACTGGCAGGACGCTGGCGCGAATGGCGAAACTGGCGGGCAGTTCGGCGATGATTTCACCATCGGCCAGAACAGGCGCGCCGTTGGCGCCTTCTACCTTGATGGTGGCGCATTGCATGGTGGTGGCATAGCTGCTGTCATCAACAGAGCCAAACAACAGCTCGGCCGCGACATCAAGGCCGCTCAGTGTGTCGACACTGTCGCGGATGGCGAACATATGTAGATATCCGTCTTCGGGACTTTTGGTTTCACTCGGTCGTAAGCCGCCCCCGAAGTAACGGCCATTGGTGATGGTAATCTGGCGCAGTTTCATATTCTGCGGTGCTTCGTCGCCACACGTGATGGTCAAATCGAGCGGTTCCATTTCATGCCAGCTTTGCCAGTTGGCAACCGCATAGCTGATGGCGCCCAATGTGCGTTTCAGGTCGGGATTGATGCGTTTGCGGGCATCGGCAGGCACACCGATGCTGGCAGCATTCACAAAGCTTTTGTTGTTCACACTGCCGATATCAAGCATCCGGATTTGTCCATGAATGGATGCACGGGCAGCATCAATCAAGTCATCTGGCAGGGTCAGGGTACGGGCAAAATCATTTGCGGTGCCAAGCGGGACGGGGATCAGCACCACCTTGTTGGCAATGATCGTATCAAGAACCGCATTAATGGTTCCATCACCGCCGCCAACCGCAACGATATCCCCCGGCTGGCAGGAGAAGTTGATTTGTTTGTTGATAGCCTCGGGACCATCACAAAGGGTCAGCTCTGTTTGGTAACCGGCATCATCGAACACATCGCGGAGCGGCTGCGCACCATTTTCGCGCCAGTCTTCGGGCAGTTTTGCCTTCGACAGCAGTAGGTGAACCTTGCCAGTCAGATCAGAGCTTTTCATGATGTTGCAACATTGTTTTTGGACAAAAAAACGACCGGTGCCCGAAGGCACCGGTCTATCGTATCACATCGTTTCGCTACGATCAGGAGATCGTTGCACGCAGCATCCAGGCTGCTTCTTCGTGCACCCCGATCCGCTCGGTCAGCATATCGGCGGTCTTGACGTCATCAACGTCTTCGGCCGCTGCGACACCATCGCGGATCAGTCGTGCCATTTTTTCGTGATCCTCGACCAGTTCCTTGACCATGTCATCGGTCGAAAGAAGTTTGGTCTGATCCGTAATTGCTGAATTCTCCATCATTGCGCTCAGACCGGTCGGGGCGGAAAAGCCGATTGCACGAATGCGCTCTGCCATATCGTCAATCGCTGTATTGAGGTCTTCATATTGCTCCTCGGTCATCTTGTGAAGCGAATAGAAGGCCGGGCCCACGACGTTCCAGTGAACGCCACGAATTTTGGCATACAGTACATGCGACGATCCGACGATCTGCGTCAGCATTTTCGCCAGTTCGTGACGATCCTTGCGATCCACGCCAGTTTCGACGGGGAATTCCTTCGCAACGGTCTGCATACTGCTATGTGCCATAACTAAGACTCCTTTTGTTTATCGCGCGCCCGTTAAATCGGATTGCGCATCGACACTGCGCTGTACCCCGGTTCGTTGTTGGGCGCTTGCAGATGAAACGTCGACTTCGGCGAAAGGTTCCATGAAATAAAATCAACACAATCGGAACATCCTTTCGCTCCACCCGTTGTGGAGGGTAAGCAGCGCGCAAGTAATTGTGCTGTTATTGTTAAACAAGGAGGTTGTGATGTTGAGCAAGAATATGTTGATGGTCGGTACAGTACTTATGTCTGTTTCGGTAGTTGCCCCGGCCTATGCAGAATCCGACGCATCAAACACGATGGCAACCGACGATGCCGTGGAGTCCGATGTCAACAAGCTGGGCAATGAAATTGCTGCCCAGTATGAAGAAGCCAAGGACTTCACGTTCGAACAGAAAGAAGATTTTCTTACCTGGGTCGATAACAAGTCCGAGCAGCTCGGCGAACAGTATAACGACGTTTCCGCAGAGGTCGAAAAAGACAGTGAGGAAGCGGTTGAAGAACTGGCAGAAGCTTGGGATAGCGCAAGCGATGAGTTGAGCAATGCTCTTGAAGATGCCAAAGATGCATCTGCGGACACTTGGGAAGATGTAAAGGCCAATACGGTTAGTGCGCTTGAAGGCGCGCAGAAGGCCATCTCGGGCAATCAGACCGCTGAATAAGACGTCACAACCTGAACTCGGCGCCTGACGTCCGGGGACCGCAGCCCGCCCGATTTAGGGCGGGCTGCTCTTGTTTGGGCAGGACTTTGGGCAACATGGCGCAAAAAGGAACAAAACCAACGATGTCGAATGAGAGAAAACGACCCGGGCAACAGATCAAAGCAATGGCAGGCTATGCAAAAAGCCGCCTTGCAAGGCTTGCAGAGGGAAGAAAGGGTCTTGGCGGTATTTCCGTGGCATCGTTTCTTGAAACAACGATTATCCCGATCCCGATTGAGGTCATCGTCGCCCCGATCATGGCGGCATCGCGAAAGCGCGGCTTTATTGTCGCAACCGTAACATTGGCAGGCAGTGTGCTTGGCGCGCTGGTGCTTTATTTGCTGGCGTGGGTTTTGTTTGACGAGTTTGCCCAGCCCCTTATTGATATGGCTGGCGGGCAGCAGGAATTTGACGAGCTTGAAGCACAGTTCAGGGAAGGCGGCTTCTGGATTGTCTTTGCCATCAGCATTACCCCGGCACCGATGCAAATCGCAGCTTTGGCTGCAGGCGCCGCATCTTATCCGATCTGGTTGTTCGTGATTGCGATTACGACCTCACGTGCGATCCGATATTATGGATTGTGGATGCTTGTTCTGGCGTTTGGTGCTGGAATCGCGCGCATATTTGAAGGGCGAAAACCCGATCTGAAGCGTAATACCGGCTGAAATGACGTCAAAAAGTACCAAAACACAAAAAGGCCCGGCAAAATGCCGGGCCTCTTTTACGTGGCGGGATCACAATTTATTCCGATTCAATACGGAAATCGCTTGTGCTTTTGCCTTCGGTATCTGGTTCTTCGAGGTCGTCAGTCACCAGTCCGCGGCGAATAAGTTCGCGTATCGCAGCTGCGCGGGTTGGCATCCGGTGTTCAAAGCGCCAGTCATCAATGACCTTAAGCTCCTCGTCATCAAGCATGATTTGGAGCTTTTCTGTTCTTTTTGACGTCGACACGTAGGGTTTCCTGTCAGTTTCGGCGGCTATGATTCCCGCCTGAAGTCATTGAAAATCAATGCGTTCACAAATTTTGGAGTAAGTTACGTTACCGCTGTTTCCTCCATAACACAACCATCTTGCTCAGTATCGGTCAGTTCGATATGTGATGTAAGTAATGTAAAGTAATTATAGAACGTAATGAAGGTAGTATCATCAATATAACTACTGTATGTAAAGTAAGTCTATTGATGTTGTTGTGTATAGTATGTGTGTTCATTGTGTTGCCTAAGTTAAACATACGATTTTACTTTAAATTCTATTTTTCTTTGTTAGGGTCAGTGCATCCGAACAAGGAGGTTGTGATGTCTGAACAAGTGATGAACGAAATCGAAGACCATGTCCCTGCACTGCGCCGTCATGCGTACCGCCTGACCGGCAGCACCGATCTTGCGCAGGATCTGGTCCAGGACACGCTGTTGAAAGCCATCAGCAAAAAAGACCAGTTCGAAGAAGGCACGAGCCTGAAGGCCTGGTTGCACAGAATTCTGTTCAACACTTTCATTTCCGGAAAACGTCGTGAAAAGACACGCGGCCCGCAGGTCGACTGGGATGATCTTGGTGATGTCTATGGTCATGGCAGCAACCAGATGGCCCGTCTCCAGTTGCGCGACGCCGACCGCGTTCTTGAAGACCTGCCCGAGCAGGAGCGTGAAGCCATAATGCTGACCGCAGTCGATGATGTTTCCTATCAGGATGCAGCCGACCAGATGTCGGTCGAAATCGGCACAGTCAAATCACGGGTTGGCCGCGCACGTCGCAAGCTGCGCGCATCGGTGGGTCGAATCGAAGCACGTGAACATGCATCACGTTATGTCGCGGAGGCAGCATGATATGAGCCCGGTTCTTGCGATATATGGCAAAGATCACATTCTTGGCTATGTACGCGGGACGCTTGAAGACGACGAAGAAAAACAGGATATCGAAAGTCTGGTCGAAAGTGACCCACGCGCAGCCAAGATTGTCCGTAAACTCAGTGAAGTTGACCTGGATGACCAAGGGACAGTTGATGATTCCGTGCGTAGGCGGCTTGAAAAACTGCAGAATATTGCGACTCAGGCTGATATAATGGTCTGAGTGCGTGATCAAGATATCTGCCATGCGTTTAATGGAATTGACTCAACTGACCAATGGTCATATAAATAATCCATATCAGGGTTGATCGTCTTTTCCCTCAACGTCTAAGGCCCTTCCCTGAAATTGCCGAAACCGTCCCCCGGTTTCGGCATTTTTTTTGCCGATTTCGCAAGGGGCACCTGAAAAGGGCTGACACGCCAACAGGGCGGCAGTGATCGGTTATGATGATCGAATCAAAACTGTCATTTGGAATTCTTGAAAATAAACCCGACATATATTGCATAACCTTTTGTAAATGCCGGGAAAGATGATTTTTTGCATCATGGCGATTGCCGCAGAACGGACGTTTTGTCGTCTGGATTGAAAAGGTTGGCAAAGTTTTCGGTTGTCAGAAGGCGGGCGAGCGGTGATAAATCTCTCGCTCCAAGGGCTTTTGTCATTGATCGGGCGCGATTTTGCGCATCCGGATCTGATAGAAGAACCCAAACAACAATAACAAAAAGGAGCATCCAATATGGTTTCTGAAGTACACGGATCGGTACGCGATCTGTTTGAATTTACCGACGCCGACAGGGCACTTGCGCGCATCAAGGACATTTATGCGACCGGTGCCAACGCCGTCCAGGAGGCCTTTAACCGTTTCGGTCAAGGCCAGCAATCTTCCCCGGTACGTGCCTATTACCCGTATCTTGGCATCGAAGTGCCACCGGAAAAACTGCATGTCGAAAGCACCCTGTCCTTTGGTGCGCCGCGCGATCCGGGGGTTTATGGCACAACGCTGACGCGTCCTGACCTGTTTGAAGAATATTACCGTGAACAGATCGAGCTTCTGCTGAAAAACCACGACGTTCCTGTCGTGGTCGGTGTGTCGGATCGTCCGATCCCGTTGCCGTTTCTGGTTGAAACCGCAACCGACAGTATCGGACCGAATGACATCCGCCCGATGCAGCTGATTTTTGATATGCCGGATCTGGCACGTACCGATGATGACATCGCCAACGGTGTTCATTATGGCGCGAATGCCGCACCGGGGTCCAAGCCGCTATCGCTGTTTTCCGGCGAACGCGTGGACTATTCACTGGCACGTTTGCGCCACTATACGGCGACTGCGCCGGAACATTTCCAGAAGTTCGTTCTGTTCACCAACTATCAGCGCTATGTCGATGAATTCATCGAATTCGCCAAAGAGCAGCTCGAAGATCCGAAAAGCCCCTATGTCGCATTTGTCGAACCGGGGCCGAAAGTCAGCGTGCGCAAGAACGCGCCGAAGGGCTGGGTGGAAACGGGTGAAGCGGTCAAGCAGCTTCCGCAGATGCCGTCCTATCACTTGGTTCGCGAAGACGGTCTTGGCGTCACGCTGGTCAATATCGGTGTTGGCCCGTCGAACGCCAAAACGGCCACCGACCATATCGCCGTTCTGCGCCCGCATTGCTGGTTGATGCTGGGGCACTGTGCCGGATTACGGCGCAGTCAGCTTCTGGGTGACTATGTTCTGGCCCATGGTTATGTCCGTGACGATCATGTGCTTGATTCGGACCTGCCGCTTTGGATTCCGGTGCCGCCCATCGCCGAGGTGCAAGTGGCACTGGCAAATTCGGTGACCAAAATCACCGGCCTGAAAGGCCGTGAAATGAAGGCGCGCATGCGCACCGGTACGGTGGCCACCACCGATAACCGCAACTGGGAACTGCGTTACAGCGAATTGTTTGTGCGCCTGAACCAGTCACGCGCCATTGCGGTCGATATGGAAAGTGCGACCATTGCTGCCAACGGTTTCCGGTTCCGTGTGCCGTATGGCACGCTGTTATGCGTATCGGACAAACCGGTTCATGGTGAACTGAAGCTGCCGGGCATGGCCAATAATTTCTATCGCCAGCGCATTGGTCAGCACCTGCAGGTTGGTCTGGATACGATTGATACGCTTCGTCAGGATGTCAATCAGCTCCATTCCCGCAAACTGCGTTCACTCGACGAGCCAGCCTTCCGCTAACAGGATAGTCAGCTCAGACACGTTGGTGTTACGTTTGAAACCCCGCCCGTGGTCCTGCCGCAGGCGGGGTTTTGTTATGGATATATTACGAATGGTCAGGCTTTCGGTTTTGGCTTTGCCAGCTTCGGGTGATTGCGTATGGTCAGGCAAAATCAGGGGTTAGGGCAGGAATATCAAAATGCCAGAGATGACACCAAAGGGTGATGCCACAGAAAATCTGAACAAGAACCACACGCCGGCCATGCCAGCTGATGGCGTGGGTCTTTGGCAGATTTTTCTGATTTTTCTGCGACTTGGCCTGACCAGTTTTGGCGGGCCGGTGGCGCATATCGGCTATTTCCGCGAAGAGTTTGTCGCGCGACGCAAGTGGCTTAGTGACGCCGGGTATGCAGATCTGGTTGCGCTTTGCCAGTTTGTGCCGGGCCCCGCCAGTTCGCAGGTCGGCATGGGGATCGGCATGGCGCTGGGCGGACTGCGCGGATCATTGGTCGCGTGGCTTGGTTTTACAATGCCGTCGGCAATTGTTCTGGCGGCACTTGGTATGGCGTTTGTCGGAATTGATCTTGGCAGTATCGATGGCGTCATTCGCGGCCTTAAGCTTGTTGCCGTCGGGGTGGTTATTCATGCCCTTCTTGGTATGGCACGGAGCCTGTGCCCCGATATCCCCCGCGCCATTCTTGCGGTTCTGGCTGCCGCGGTCATGATTGCCAGCGATACGGTACTGGCCCAGTTCGCCGTGATCCTTGGGGGCATGGTTGCGGGCTTGTTGCTTTTGAAAAACAAGGTCGCGGACGATACGGATCGCGGTTCTGCACCACGTTCGGCCACTGGCGCGATTGTCGCGCTGGGGGCGTTTTTTGCGCTGCTTGTCGTTTTGCCGGTTCTTGCCAGGCTTGATCCGACCGGCCTGTTCGCTGTCATTGACGGTTTCTATCGCAGTGGCGCGCTGGTGTTTGGCGGCGGGCATGTGGTTTTGCCCTTGCTGCAAAATGCCGTTGTGACACCGGGCTGGATCGACACCGAGACATTTCTTGCCGGTTACGGCGCAACGCAGGCGGTCCCCGGGCCCATCTTTACGTTTGCGGCCTATTTGGGCGCAGCCCTGCATACGAGCGCAGCTGGCAGCGGGATTGTTGTCAGTGCGCTGACAGCGTTGGTGACGCTGGTAGCGATCTTTTTACCCGCGTGGTTATTGGTGGTCGGGCTTTTGCCATTCTGGGACCGGGTGCGCCATGTCCCGTCGATGCGGGCCGGATTGATGGGGGTGAATGCGGCGGTTGTCGGGTTACTGGCCGCTGTTTTGTATGACCCGATCTGGACCGGGGCAAATCTGGACATCTTTGATATCGGCTGCGTGGTTCTGGTCTTTGCCATATTGCAATGGCGGATTGTCCCAGTTTGGGCCGTTGTCGGTTTGGGGGCGGTTGTCGGCTATCTGGTGGGCTTTTTCTGATCGGCGAATAGTCGGGCTAGCCGCCATTCACTTCGGCGGTCGTGTTCCCAGAGCTTTCTGCCGGGCTGGCTTGGCGATCTGATTTCTCCGGGAAAACAGCACTCAGATCAGCGATGAATTTTCGCAGATCAAAGGCATCGCGATTGCGCGTCACCCCGAAACGGACAACAACAACATCTCGTGACGGAATGACCGTAAGCGATTGCCCGTCATGACCAAGTGCGAAAAAGGCGTCTTCGGGCAGGGGCGGCACGTCAGTACGCGGGCTGCCATCCTCGTTTCGGCTGCCGGGCAGATCAATCCACCAATGGGCACCGTAAAGGCCGTTCGGGTCTTCTGCAGCGGGGCTGGTGGAATATCCGACCCAGCCTTCGGGCAAGAGGCGCTCCCCATTCCATACCCCGTCTTGCAGGAACAGCTGGCCGATCTTGGCCCAGTCGCGCGCAGACGCATGCATGAAGCTTGAAGCAACAAAATAGCCGTCCGGGTCTGTTTCGATCACGGCACTGCTCATGCCAAGGGGGCGGAACAGAAGTTCTGTCGGGCGGCTCAGATAGGTCGAACGCGAACCGCTAAGGTTGCGGATCGCAGCCGAAAGGATGTTGCTTGCCCCGGAATTATAGGAAAATTCACTGCCTGGCGTATTTTCAAGGGGCTTTGAAACGGCAAATCCGGCCGCGGCGGGCTCGATAAACAGCATTTGCACGACATCAGACAGCGGGTTGGCATAACTTTCGTCAAACTCAAGCCCGCTTCGCATGCGAAGCAATTCATCATAGTTGATGGTTGCGCGTGGATCGCCGGGCTCTGCCTGCCATTCATTGATCAAAACAGGTTCCTGCAGATCGGAAATCATGCCTTCAAACCGCATGCGACCAAGGATGGCGTTGAAAACACTTTTGGTCATGGACCAGCCCGGCAGGGGTGTTTCGGCTGTGATGCCCGCGGCATAGCGTTCGGCGACAACTTTGCCGTCATGCAGGATGACGACGGCGCGCGTACGGCGTTCCGGGCGTAATCCCGGCTCATCCATGGCATCAAACAGAATGCTGTTCAGCACCCGGCGGTCGACATCGGCCGGAAGTGACGTGGTCAAAAGCGGGCGCGGTTCAACCGGGGTCATGACCGGGGTTGAGTTGCGCAACTGTGCGATATGTTCCGGACTGTCGGCCAATGTGCAGCCAAGATTTGGGCGGTAGATTGCAAATCGCTTGCGAAAACCAAAAGCGTGCGCGCTGACAGCTTGGTTTCGCAAATCGACGTTCGTCGTAATCAGCGACAACAGCGGGTTATTGTCGGCAAGAACATCGATTTCACGGGCGCGCGTGGATGTCAGGCCATTAACGAAAATGGCGGAACACATGACCTTTGCGCTATAGGCCGCGCCAACAGGGGCGAGCCAGATAAAGAAAACAGCAAGAACAGACAGGCCGATCAATATCAGTCCGATAAAGATGGCCTTGATCCACTGCATTCCATTTCCCTGAATATTTTTGAATTTGTTGGGGACGGAAAGGGTCGCTTGCTTCGAAGAATAGGTCAAGCCATCGTATCGTATAGTTTTATTATGATTTTTGTCTAATGGGTGCTGATGCACCCGGCTTGCGTAGCGAAATCAGGAAGCCAACAAAGTAAAAACCGCCCAAAACTGCGGCTGCGCCGGCCCAGCCGTCGCGATCAATCATCGCCCCGGCAAAGGGCGGCACGATCACGACAAATATCTCGGCAAACTGGGCGAGCATCCCTTGCAGGGCGGGCATGGAAAGACCTTCTGTTGCGATTTTTGGCAAAAGGGCAAAGCACGTTCCTGCAACAGCACCCTGACAGATATTGAAAACAATCAGCATCGAAATGCTAAGCGGAACCGATGTGCTGACAAACAGGGTTGAAATGGCAATGGCCATGATTGGCAGAAACACGATCAAAATGGCTCTGCCCGGAATGCTGCGGCCCAGCAAGGCGCCAGCAGCCACACTGCCAACCACGTTGCCGGCAATCGCAGTCGTGCCGATGATACCGGCCGAAAGGGCGATACCGATATCAAGGTTGTCGGCCAGCATCGCGGGCATAAAGGCCAAGGCCGCCGAGGTCCCCCCGGCAAAGGCGGCAAAGGTCATCGCGACCTGAAGAGCTGCGCGCGATTTCAAGACACCCATCACCCCCAGAAGCAGGGACCGTCGCGCACTGCCGGTTTCTGGTTTGTCCATCAGTGCCAGAAGCGGCAGCAAGATCAAAACAGGCAGCGTGCAGGCACCAACCGCAAGCCGCCAGTCAATCCAGGTGACAACGGCGGCACTGATCCAGTTGCCCAGTGCAATGCCAACCGGGATGAACGTGCCCCAGATGCTCATGGCCATGGCGACCAGTTTCGGGTTTCGAAACCCGGCCATCCAGCTTGGCGCGCCAACAACGATCAACAGATATCCAACGCTGGTGACGAGCCGCCCAACATACAAAAGGCTGCTGACACTTGCCGTGGCAAAGATCAGCGCGCCCGTGATCATCATGACGCAGCCAAGCACCAGCGATTTTCGCAAACCCGCCCGGGCGGCCCACACACCGGCGGGAATGGCGCACAACGCACCGGCAGCAGTGATCAGGGAGGCCACCAACCCGAATTCTGCCTGACTAAGCCCGAAGCTTGCGCGCAAATCAGGCGCAATCGGACCGATAAGACCGACCTGCATTGAGGCGGTCAGTCCAAGTCCGTAAAGAATAATAACGGTGACGATGGGCGGCATGGGTCGGTTCCGTGGGGGGGAGATCAGTGTGGCGTGTTCGTATGCATCAGAAAACTGATACCCGATTTACCACAATGATTGCCATGTATTAAATATGCGTTGGTCGGGTGACTAAATGTGCGCGGGCTTCTGATCAAACCCGGTGGTCAGGCGCACAGCCGTGCCATCAGACAGGAAAAACCGTTCCCACAGGATGTAAGTATCGATGATGCGCATTGGATCGCCATCCCGGCGGGACGTTTCGAACGTCAGGTGATCGGTCTGGTCTTCATGCCAGCCAAGGTCATGCAGGCTTTTCTCCGCCGATGCGATTTCCGGTGTGGCAAACCGCCAGAGCGATGTGCCAAGCAGGGGCGTGCAATCGCGTTGCCATTCGTTTTCGCGCGGGCGCGATGCACATAGCAGGCGGTGTGAACGATCCTCGATCAGGTGTACGCGTTGTGACGAGTGCATGACCAGCCGTTTGACCGCGTGATCAAGGCGGAAATTGCGCTTGCGCGTCATCATTTGATGGATGAGGTCATATTGCAACGGGGCCGGGCTTTGCGCCCCGCTTTCCCAACGCGATACGGTTGCCTGTGTTACGCCCAGAATATCGGCCAGACGGGATTGCTTGATGTCGCTTGTGCGTCGCCACTGGCGCAAAAGGCGACCAAATTCCTTGTCTGGTGCAGTCTCATCCATGGGTTTCATGACGATCAACCGGTTTTGAGCATGTCCCAATCTATCACATCGTCCGGGTATCGGCAGCAATGCCGCAATCAGGCGATAAAGCGCCCGATATCAATCCGGCAGCGACCATATTTGCGACTGTCGCACAGATAAAAATCTTCAAGCGCGATTTCCGGATCGCGCGGATCGCGTTCGGCAACGATCAGGGTATTGCCATCAATCCACCCGGCCTTGGCCAGGGCTGTGATGCTGGGCTCGATCAGGTCTTTGCCATAGGGCGGATCCAAAAACACCATGCTGGCCGGCCGACTTGCACGCGGTGGTTTGGTGGCATCGGCACGTCGCGCGCTAGCCTGATCGGAAATGCGAAGGGCGTCGATATTTTGTTCGATGATCGCAACCGCCTTGCGGTCATTGTCAAAGAATACGGCTTGGTCGGCGCCACGCGAAATGGCTTCAAGCCCAAGCGCACCGGACCCGGCAAAGGCATCAAGGATCACGCCATCAAACAGCGGGTTGAAGTCATCCTCATACCAGCGCGATGCGTGTGACAGGATGCTGAAAAGCGCTTCGCGCACCCGATCAAGGGTCGGGCGTGTGTCGCGTCCCTCAGGTGCGTTCAGAAGCCTGCCACGATGTGTCCCGCCAACAATCCGCATTCAGCTTAGTCCTTCTTGCCGCGCGGACGGTTGCCGGACGGCTTGCGGCCGGGCGCACTATGTGTGGTGTCGCCGGAACGACCAGCCGGTTTTCCCGATGGTTTTCCGTTTGGTTTTCCGCGTCCGCGTCCTTCGATGAAGCCCGGTTTACCTTCGCGGCCACCAGAACCCCGTCCGCCATCGCGACCGCCATCGCGACCGCCATCACGACCGCCATCGCGACCGCCATCACGACCGCCATCACGTCCACCGGCTGCTTTGCCCTCGGCACTGTAACGGCCACGGCCCTTGTTGGTCGGTCGTGATGATCCGCGTTCTTCGCGCATGTCACGTTCCTGGCGCCCACCACCACCGGCGGCCGGTTTGCCACGTCCACCGGCACGCGGGGCGGCGCCGATGCGCGGGCCTTTCCGTGCAGCACCGCCAGACGGGCGTTCGCGGGTTTCACGCTGTTCTTCTGCTTCTGCATTCTGGGCTGCGGCGTTCGGGCCACCTTGCGGGCGTTTGCGCTGTGCCGGTTGGCCAAACACGGTGCGTGGGGCCTTCGGGCGCGATGTACCGCCACGGGCGACCGATTTCTTTTCGGAAACCTTGGAATAGTCACCCTTAAAGAATGCTGCGAGCTGTTCTTTCATGACCTTGCCGGTCACTTCCTCGCACTCGCCCGGGGCCAGATTGCCAAGCTGGAACGGGCCATAGGATACACGCATCAGGCGCGTGACAGGCCAGCCAAGATGTTCCATGACACGGCGAATTTCACGGTTCTTGCCTTCGCGGAGGGTCACCGTCATCCAGGCATTGGTGCCTTTCTGAACATCGACCTCGGCGTGGATGGAGCCGTAATTGATTCCGTCGACCGTCACACCGTCTTCAAGCTGTTTAAGCTTTGCCTCGTCGATCTGGCCATGCACGCGCACGCGATAGCGCCGCGCCCAGCCGGTGGCCGGCAGCTCAAGATAACGGGCAAGCTCGCCGTCATTGGTCAGCAACAGCAACCCTTCGGAGTTGAGATCAAGTCGACCAACCGAAATCACGCGCGGCACATAGCTTGGCAGATGCTCAAATACCGTATCGCGGCCCTGCTCGTCGCGGTGGCTGGTGACAAGACCGCGCTTTTTAAACAGGCGCCAAAGACGCGGCTTTTCCTTTTCGGGAAGTGGCTTGCCATCGACAATGATTTCGTCTTCGTCGGTCACGGTGACCGCCGGGGTGTCAAGCTTCTTGCCATTCAGGCGCACGAGCCCCTCGGCAATCATGCGTTCGGCATCACGCCGCGAACAAACACCTGAGCGCGCAATGCGCTTGGCAATGCGTTCGGGTTTGTTGTCGTCTGGTGTGGTGTTCTTGTCGCTCATTTGCGGGCCTCGGAAATCAGGGCGTCGAAAATCTTCGCATCGCCCGAACTGATATGGAATTCGGGATGCCACTGGACCCCGAGACAATAACGATATTTCGGATGTTCAATCCCCTCGATCACGCCATCGGGCGCATAGGAATTAATGATCACATCCGGGCCAACCCCCTCAGCCGCCTGATGGTGGGCGGAATTGACCGAAAGACTTTTCACATCGCCAACGATCTTCGCCAGAAGTGTATTTGGTTCAACCGTCACATCATGGCCCGGCTCGTTACGCGGGTTCGGCTGTTCGTGGGGCAGGCAGTTTTCGATCGAGTCCGGGATATGCTGGATCAGCGACCCGCCCAGAATAACGTTCAAAAGCTGTTGACCACCGCAAATGCCCAAAACCGGCATGTCGCGCTCAAGCGCGCCTTCGGCCATCGCCCATTCAAATTTGGTGCGCCGGTCCTTGGTGACAACCGTATCATGGGTTTCCGTCGCACCAAACAGGGTCGGATCCACGTCAAATGCACCGCCCGTGACCACCAGACCGTCAATCAGATCAAGCAGATCGGGGACCAGTTCAACCTCGTGGGGCAGGGGCATCGGAATGCCGCCCGCCTCGGTCACCGCACCGGCATAGTTTTCACGCAGCGCATACCACGGGAATTTGGAATAGCCCCCCGGCTCTTCGGAATCGAGTGTGATACCAATGATCGGCTTGCGCGTGGTCATGATCAAAATAGCCTTGATGCTGGTGACGGAAACTTAGGCGGAAACTACCTGTGTAACCCCGTAAGGGCAACGGCAATTCACGCTGATAGTCTATGCGTTCTATGCAGGCAGCAAGCGCCTGCACACCAAACGACAGTTAACAGATGATCGCTTGACCGATTATCTGCGTGGTAGCACTCTGGAGCCCAACGCCCTAAAACGAAGTAAAAACAAGAACAGCCCTGACAAACAACGTGATTTGTCAGATGGCACAAGCGGGATGGAAAGATCATGAGTGCAGACAGCTATATGGATATGGCGCTTGAAGAAGCCCGCGCAGCTGCGCGCCGGGGCGAAGTGCCTGTGGGTGCCGTTCTGGTCGACGCTGATAGCGGAGAGGTTTTGGCGCGTGCCGGAAACCTGACCGAGGAAATGAACGACCCGACGGCGCACGCCGAAATCCTCGTGATCCGGGCCGCTGCCGGGGCCAAGGGCGAACCCAGACTTCCCAATTGCGATCTGTATGTCACGCTTGAACCTTGTCCCATGTGCGCAACCGCCATTTCATTTGCCCGTCTGCGCCGGGTTTATTTCGGGGCTTATGATCCCAAGGGTGGCGGCGTCGATCACGGCCCGCGCGTGTTCGAAAGCACAAGCTGCCATCATCGCCCGGAAGTTTATGGCGGCATTGGCGAGGTTGAGGCGGCCAAGCTTTTGAAGGATTTCTTCGGATCGCTGCGCTAGGTCAGTGTTGGCCTGTGCCTTCTTAGGCAAAGTCTTCCGGGGTTAAACCAAGCTCTTTCATGCGCAATTCAAAATCATCGGCCAGGTCGGCCATGGTGACGGACGACAGCACCTGTATAAAGGTCTGGGATGCCATTTCCAATGCGCGCGCAGTCGCGGTGTTGGCGGCTTTTTCCATCAAGCATTGAGAGTCTTCATCCCCGCAGCCCAAGGCAAAAAGGGTCGGCGCACCCAGCGCCTTGTAAATCTCGGCCAGTGTGATTTCGCCCAGTGGTCTTGCCAGTTGCCAGCCGCCGCCATGCCCCTTGATTGACGTCAGGATTCCCTGATCACGCAGGCCCGCCATGGTGCGGCGGACCACGGCCGCATTGGTGTTGAGCATCTCGGCCAGTTGATCGGATGTGGCCGGGTCTTTCATGCCATCAAGATGTAAAAGCGCATGTAAAACCCGCGGAAGGCGGTTGTCCTGACGCATGGATATGGTCCTGTCTGCCTATCGGTTTTCCGGTCATTTTTAACATATGTAACTTTCAAAGATACATGAAATTGACAGGGTTGCCGAATCATGTAACTTTTAATGTTACGTGATTCGTGAGCACGCCTCTGCAACAAGCCCGGAAGACAAGACATGAATATCGATCCGAAAATGGACCCAAGAAAGTTTTGGGAAGAAATCTACGAAAAGGAATCGCCACAAACCAGCGGCCGTCCGTCTGCGATCCTTGAACGCTTCGCCAAAGACAGGCCGGTTGGCCACGCGCTTGAACTTGGCTGCGGCAAGGGTGATGATGCGGTCTGGCTCGCGCGGCAGGGCTGGACAGTAACCGCCGTTGATATTTCCGAGACGGCCTTGGGGTATGCGCGCGCCAATGCCGAGCGCCATGACGTAGAAAACAAGATCACGTTCGAGGCGCATGACCTGACAAAAAGCCTGCCAGACGGTTTGTATTATCTGGTGACCGCGCAATTCTTGCAGTCGCCGGTTGAATTTGCCCGCGAAGCGGTGCTGAACCGGGCTGCGGCAATGATCGCAACGGGTGGTTTGTTCCTCATTACCAGCCATGGATCACGGCCTTCATGGTCGTGGGCGCCAGAAGATACGGTGTTTCCAAGTCCGCAAGAAGCCCTTGATGCACTGTCACTTGATCACACCTGTTGGCGTCAGATCGCAGTCGATAATTTCGAAAGAATGGCAACCGGACCAAAGGGCGAGAAGGGATCAGTCATCGATACCGTCATTGCCCTTGAGCGTCTCTGACGAAACAAAAATCGGGCGGGTTTTGTGTGCCCGCCCGATTTGCTTTGCCCGATTGCAAAGGCTGCCTAGTCTTCAGCCGTTTCACGAAACATCACCATGCCAGCGTGATACAGGACATCATTTTCAAAATAGCCATCGGCCGTAAAGCCGGTGTCATCCTGATAGGTGATGTCGTTCCCCGATATCTGATAGTCACCCTGATAGGCCGACTGGCGTTCGCCACGGGCCTCGTCATAGCGGCCGTTGGCACGAAGTTCCTGACGGACATAACCGTCCCTGGTGACCCACATGCCGACATAAGGATGGGGGGCGTTGCTGTTCATCTCGGTGTCCTGTTGGGCATTTGCTGGTGGTGCGAACACCACCAGCAAGGTTAGAAAACATAGCGAATACAAACTGATCTTCATCAGAATGCCGATGCTGTTGGACGCACGATCACCTCGTTGATGTCGACATCAGCGGGCTGATCGAGTGCATAAAGAACCGCCCGCGCAATCGCATCCGGCTTAAGGGCGAGTTGGCGGAACTGGGTGAGCAGTTCCTTGCTGGTCGGGTCGGTGATGTCATGACCCAGCTCTGTCTCGACCACGCCGGGCGAAATCGTCGTGACGCGCACATCAGTGCTTTCCTGACGCAGGCCTTCGGAAATGGCCCAGACGGCATATTTGGTCGCGCAATAGACCACACCACTTGGCACAACGACATGTGCACCAATGGAGGCCGTGTTGATGACATGGCCGCCACCTTGTTCCTTGAACAGGGGCAGGACGGCCGCAATCCCGTTCAGAACGCCGCGAATGTTGACATTGATCATGTTGTCCCATTCGCCGGTTTTGAGTTCCGACATGGGCGCAAGCGGCATCACACCGGCATTGTTGAAAATTGCGTCGACCCGGCCAAACAGGTTGTTGGCATGATAGACAAGGGCATCAACACTATCGGCGTCGGTGACATCCACGGAACGGGTCATTGCGGATCCGCCTGCGGCTTCGATCTCTGCTGCGATCTCGTTAAGGCGTTCGGTGCGACGTGCAGCAAGAACCACATTTGCACCGCGCTCGGCCAGAAGCCGTGCAGTGGCCTCGCCAATGCCGCTGCTTGCGCCGGTGATGATAACGGTTTTGTTTTCGACATGATTGATGGGGTTCGACATGACATCCTCCGTATGTTTGTGCCATGGCCCATAACCTGTCGTCAGAACGGTGATTTCTGAATACACAGAACTCGAAACCGATTGCCTATTCCTCCAAATCCGTCTTTGCGGTCTTTTACCTTGGGTTCCGGGATGTATACTGCACATACCGGAAATAAAGGATTCTGCGCATGGATAGTTACCAGCGGCTCTGCGAGTTGATTGATAAATACTGTGAGGTCGATGGTGCGGTACGGACCGCGATTGATCCGGTGTGGATGTATCGTGCGACCAATCCGACGCTGAAGGTGCCAACGATCTACAAACCTTGCCTGTGTCTGATTATTTCGGGGGCAAAGGAAGTCACGCTTGGTCAGGAAGTCTATCGTTATGAGCCAGGCCAACTTTTGGCGGCATCGGTTGATTTGCCGCTGGTCGGGCATGTGACCAATGCCAGTGAAGACGCACCATACCGTAGTCTGTCGCTTGACCTTGACGGCCAGATCCTGAGCGAGCTTGTCACCAACATGGATCTGGACATTGGCGTGGATGGCGACAGTACACGGGGCTTGTTCGTTGAACAAACCACCCAGTCACTGGTAGATGCGGTTTTGCGCGTTGTGGATTTGCTTGATCGTCCTGACGAGATACCGGTCATGCTGCCGCTTTTGATGCGTGAAGTGCATTATCGGCTGTTATGCACCGGGCAGGGGGTCTTTATTGCGCGCCTTGCGATGGGGGGCAGCAACATGCAGCGCATCTCGGCCGTCCTGCGTTTGATGAAAGACAACTTTGACAAGCCGCTTCGCGTTGATGAGCTGGCGCAACATGCCAATATGAGCCCGTCTTCCTTCCATCATCATTTCAAGCAGGTCACGGCGATGAGCCCGCTTCAGTATCAAAAACGCCTGCGCCTGACCACAGCGCGTCAGATCATGCTGGCCGAAATGAAGGATGCGGCAAGTGCGGCCTATGCGGTTGGCTATGAAAGCACATCACAGTTCAGTCGCGAATATGCCCGCATGTTTGGTGCGCCGCCCATGCGTGACATCACCGCAATCCTGGGTCAGCCAGCAAATACGGTGTCCCAGGGCAGTATTCCCGGCAGCCGGTTCTAATTGACGGGAACCAGTTTCCGGTCGTCCTGCGGGGTGGTTACCCCTGTTGCTGATTGCCAAGTGCAGGCAGGTGCTGGAACATCCAGGTTTCACTGAGCGGGCTATCACCGCGTTTCAAATACATGCGCAGATCAACCGGATCGGTGCCAGCCGCCTTAAGGTCAAAGGCCGCACGCCAGATGCGGGTATCCATGATCGGTTCGATCTTGGTGCGGGTAATTTCCCCGCGCGACGTTGAAACGACGATTTCCGGAAATTCGCCATAGGCAAGGGTTCCCAGAACATCGCCTTCGAACTCGACCGAAAACTTGATTTCGTCCTTGGGCCGGTTGGTGCCCGGTTCGCCACCACGGCCCATGCGGGTTGCGGTGGCGCGTGCCAGTTCCTTGACCGGGAACGGGTTATGGGCCTGCCAGTAAAGCCGGTATTTGAACTGATAGCTGTTGCCTGCCTTGGCTTCGCCATTCGGCACCCAGAAGGCAGCAATGTTATCGTGGATTTCATCGTCGGTTGGAATTTCGATCAACTGAACCGCGCCGTCATGCCAGTCGCCTTGCGGTTCGACCCACAGGCTGGGACGGCGGTGATAACGCACACCATCCAGATAGTTCTTCACATCGCGATCACGCTGCATCAGGCCAAAACCACGCGGGTTGTTATCACCAAATGCCGAAGCACGGATGGTTTCCGGGTTATTGAGCTGTCGCCAGATGCGTTCGCCGCTGCCGGTCCAAAGCTCCAGCCCGTCGCTGTCATGCACTTCCGGGCGCCAGTCAAAGCGGAACGATTTGTTCTGTTCGGAATACCAGAACATGCTGGTCAGCGGTGCGATGCCAAGGCGTTCGATGTCACGGCGGACAAACAGATGCTTTTCGACATCCATCGTGACCCCTTCGCCGCGATACAGCAGGAATTTATAAGCCCCGGTGATGCTGGGGCCATCCAGCAGGGCATAGACCGTCACCGGGTCTTCGGGGTTTTTGGCCGGTTCGATAAAGAATTGGCGGAAATCGGGGAATTCTTCGGGAACAGAGGTCGCGGTATTGACCGCAATCCCGCGTGCCGACAGACCATATTGGCCTTCATCCCCAATGGCGCGGAAATAGGATGCACCAAGAAATGCCGCCCAGTCCTGGGTTTTCCAGTCATCGCGCGCCTGATTTTCATGCAGGCGAAAACCGGCAAAGCCGCTATTGGCGGGCAGTTGGCGGGCGATGCTGTCTTCGGGCATGTCAAAGTAATCGGGCTTATAGATCACCTCGCGTGCCTGCCCGTTTTCCAGAAGATACATATGCACCGGTTTGGCGAAATACATACCCAGATGGAAAAAGGTCACCGGATAGGTGCCCGACCCATCAGAAAACGGCGAATGATCGCATTTGTAGTGCAGCTTGCCGTGCGTGTCGTAATCAATCCTGCCGACAATTTCCGGATTTGGTGCAACAGGGGCCTCATATGGCGATGCGGCCATGGATTTGGCGCGTGAAATCAGATTGGCAAAATCAAAGGGCTGTGCCGAACCAAGATCAAGGCCTTCGACATCTGCCAAAGCATGCTGATAGATCGACATTCCCGGCAGGATAAGTCCGGCTGCCGCGATGGATTTCAAAAAGCGTCTGCGTTCAACAGAAGTCGTCATGTTCATCACATTCCAGTGGTTTAAGCTGTCGGGAAAGCATACCCGGCAGTGTGGAGGTAATCGGGATGAAACATGGCAAATTCAAGGTCGTATCAACTGCATTTTATGCATGGAGGCGCAGCGTTAATGCCGCTGGTGGTCTGCCAATTTCCTTGACCGTGTTTTTGGTTTAATCTAACCGTGACGTGTCGGTATCCGATTTCGGATAAAGGGAATTCGAGATGAGCCGAACATGGGCTCATTAACCGAAGCTGCCCCCGCAACTGTAGGCGGAGAGCATTTTTCTGACCAATGCCACTGGGATCAACCCGGGAAGGCCAGGGAAAATGCGTTGACCCGTAAGCCAGGAGACCTGCCGACACGAAGACGACGGACCGGGCGGGGTGCCCCGGAGAATGTCGGTACGTGTCTTGGCCCAACAGTTTAGCCTAGGTTTTCTAAGCTTTAAGGCCGACATCTTCCGCCATCTCCTGACACTTTTGCCAGTCCATTGACAGCAGCAAAAATGATGTTATGTTATAACATAACATTTGATGATGTGTTGAAACTGGATCATCCAAAACGGTCCCGGATCAGCGCATCAGCAAGAGGGAAGTCAAAGTGATCAATCACGATAAACGTGTACTGGCGGTCGGGGTGTTTGCCGCTGGTCTTATTTCATCTGTTTCATTTGCGTCCGCAACCGAATATCCGCTCAGTATCGAGAACTGCGGGACTGTGCTGCAATTTGACGCGGCCCCGGAACGCGTGGTGTCGCTGGGCCAAAGCACGACCGAAATTCTTTATTCGCTGGGCCTGGCCGATAAGGTCAAGGGTACCGGTGTCTGGTTCGGCCCGGTGATGGATGAATTCAAGGACGTCAACGCATCTGTGCCGCGCCTGGCCGACAATGATCCGGGGTTCGAAACCGTTGTCGCGCAAAAGCCGCAACTGGTTGCCACCCAGTATCAGTGGCATGTCGGGCCCAAGGGCACCGTCGGCACCACCGAACAGTTCAACGAACTGTCCATTCCCGTCTACACAGCACCTGCCGATTGTGTGGGCAAGGACAATGCCGGTGGCGGTGACGGGGTGCGTCACGAAGGATTCACCATGGATCTGATTTATCGCGAGATTGCCGATCTGGCGCAGATTTTTGATGTCGAAGATCGCGGTGAAGAACTGATTGCCACCTTGAAGGAACGTCAGGCGAACTCATTGGAACGTGTGACGGCAAGCGGCCATGACAATGTTTCTGCCGTCTTCTGGTTTTCCAGCCCCGAAATCAACAGTGATCCCTATGTGGCGGGCAAAAACGGCGCGGCGGGCTATATCGCGGGCAAACTTGGTGTTCGTAACATCATTGACAGCAATGAAGAATGGCCGACCGTTGGCTGGGAAACCATCGCGCGCGCCAACCCTGATATCATCGTGATTGGTAAAATGGGACGTCGGCGTTTTCCGGCCGATGACTGGCAGGTCAAGATGGACTTCCTGAAAACTGATCCGGTCGCAAGTCAGATGAAGGCGGTGCGCAATGGTAATATCGTGGTGATGGACGCCCAGTCGATGGATCCGACCATTCGCCTGATCAATGGTATTGAAACACTTGCCGAAGCCGTCGAACGACTAAGTGCTTCGAACTGACCTGCACTGCCAAAGGCGCCTGATATGCCCGGAGAATTCAATGTTTGAAACATCGCCAGTTCAGCAGCCGGTTCAGCCACCCGGGCAATCGCTGGCGGGTCGGGCATATCTTATGCGGGCCGGTGTCAGTATTGGTGCTTTGGTTTTGCTTGTTGGCGTCATCGCGATGGCGGCAGCCAAGGGGGAAACACACATTCCCCTTGGCACCGTGCTTCAGACCATTGCCAATCATCTTTGGCAGGCGGGCTATGACGTTGATCCGATTGATGCCGGGATCATCTGGAATTACCGGATATCGCGTGCGATGGTGGCGGCGGCCTGCGGCGCATCCCTTGCGCTATCGGGCGCTGTTTTGCAGGCGCTTTTGCGCAATAGTCTGGCGGATCCCTACTTACTGGGCATTTCGGCCGGGGCATCGACCGGTGCGGTCAGTGTCGCCATTCTGGGGTTCGGCGCGGGGATGGTTTCCCTGTCGCTTGGGGCCTTTGTCGGCGCGTTGGTGGCGTTCGGGTTTGTGGCGCTTTTGGCCATTCCGGCCGGGCGCGGAGCAGGTGCCATCATTCTGGCCGGGGTTGCCGGATCGCAACTGTTTAACGCATTGACGTCATTTATCGTGACCAAGGCCGCCACGGCGGACGAGGCCCGTGGGGTGATGTTCTGGTTGCTTGGCAATCTAAGCGGCGTGCGGTGGCCGGATGTCTATCTTGCGCTTCCGGTGGCCGTTATCGGCTTGTTGGTCTGCCTTTGGTATTCCCGTGCGCTTGATGCCTTTACCTTTGGCGTGGAATCGGCAGCATCCCTTGGTGTGCCGGTGCGACGGGTTTATGTGGTGTTGATTGCCATCGCCGCCTCGATGACCGCGGTGATGGTCAGTATTGTCGGGGCCATCGGCTTTGTCGGACTGGTTATTCCCCATGCCGCGCGGTTCTTTGTTGGAACACGGCACGGATTTCTGTTGCCGGCATCGGCCCTGATCGGGGCGGTGTTCCTTGTGGCGGCCGATATTGTATCGCGCATCATCCTTGATGGTCAGGTCCTGCCCATCGGGGTGATCACGGCACTTATCGGGGCACCGGCCTTTGCGATCATCCTGTGTCATGGGCGGGTGTTGCGATGAGCCTTGAATTACGCAATGTCGGCTGGAATGCCGGATTCAAAAAGATCATCAGCGACGTGTCGCTTCGCGTGACACGTGGCGAGTTTCTTGGCGTGATCGGGCCAAACGGGTCGGGCAAAACCAGCATGATGTCGGTTCTGGGCGGTATTCGTGCCCCTTCGACCGGGCAGGCATTGCTGGGGGATCAGCCGATGAAGAAAATCGGTCGGCGCAACCTTGCCCGTCATATCGGCTTTGTCGAACAACAGGCCGACACCATCGACCGTATTACCGTGCGTGATGCCGTTGCGCTTGGTCGAACGCCGTACCTTAGTTTGCTGTCACCATGGTCAGGGCACGACGACGCCATCGTGTGCGAAGCCCTTGCCAGTGTTGAAATGGGGCCCTTTGCCGACCGGATGTGGCATACGCTTTCGGGGGGCGAAAAGCAGCGCGTTCACATCGCCCGTGCCTTGACCCAGCAGCCCGATTTCCTGTTGCTTGATGAACCGACCAACCATCTTGATATCCATCATCAGCTGGGCCTGCTTGAACTGGTGCGCGCACTGCCGGTCACCGTGGTGGCCGCCCTGCATGATCTAAACCATGCGGCGATGTTTTGTGACCGGATTGCGATGATGGATGGTGGCAAGCTGATCGCGCTTGGTACGCCCGAACAGATTTTGACATCGCAAAACCTTCGCGATGTTTTCGGGGTTGCCGCCGATATCGAGATTGATGATCAGGGCCGCTGCCATATCCGTTATCACGCAGGCAGCCAGAAAACCGGATCCATAAAAAAGACCGGGTTGCGTAACCCGGTCCTTTGATTTCAGCATCTGGGGCTGTTTGGTGCTTAGCCCTGTTCGCGGGCAACCGCACGCCAGCCGATATCGCGGCGGCAGAAACCACCATCCCAATCAATTGCATCAACCGCCTCATAGGCGCGTTTCTGGGTTTCGGTCACCGTCGCACCGCGCGCGGTCACACCAAGAACGCGGCCACCGGTCGCAACCAGCTTGTCGCCATCCATCTTGGTGCCGGCATGCAGGACCTTGACTTTGTCCATGGCGTCTGCCGCCGCAACGTTTTTGATCTCGGTCCCTTTTTCGTAGGACCCCGGATAGCCCTTCGCCGCCATAACAACCACCATCGCGGTTTCATCGTGCCATTCGGGTTTGACTTTATCGAGCGTGCCGGTGGCCGCCCCGTCAAGGATATCAAGCACGTCTGATTTCAGACGCGTCATCAGCACCTGACATTCCGGGTCGCCAAAACGAATGTTGTATTCGATCAGTTTCGGATTGCCTGCATCATCAATCATCAGACCGGCAAACAGCACACCCTTGAACGGATGGCCTTCTGCGGCCATGCCCTTGACGGTCGGGATAATGATCTGATCCATGACCTTGGCTTCGACCGCATCGGTAAAGACCGGGGCCGGGGAATAGGCCCCCATGCCGCCCGTATTGGGGCCGGTATCGCCTTCGCCAACGGCCTTGTGATCCTGGGCTGCGACCAGCGGAATGACGTTTTCGCCATCACAAACAGCAAAAAATGAGGCTTCCTCACCTTTGAGGAATTCCTCGATCACGATTTCCGCGCCTGCATCGCCAAACTTGCCGCCCACCATGCATTCTTCAATCGCGGCAAAGGCTTCGTCATTTGTCATACAAATGGTCACACCTTTGCCCGCCGCCAGGCCATCGGTCTTGACCACAATCGGTGCGCCCTGTTTCTCGACAAACGCTTTGGCGTCTTTGGGATCGGTAAAACGGCCATAGGCAGCGGTCGGCACACCGAACTTTGCCACCATATCCTTCATGAAGCCCTTGGAGCCTTCCAACTGGGCGGCTGCCTTGGAACAGCCGAATGATTTGATGCCTTTGGCATCCAGTGCATCAACAAGGCCAGCAACCAGCGGGGCTTCTGGGCCGACAACGACCAGATCAACCGCGTTGTCCGAGGCAAAATTTACCAGACCATCAATGTCGCTATCGGAAATCGCAACGCATTCGGCGCTGTCTGCAATCCCGGCATTGCCCGGTGCACACCACAGTTTGGAAATGCGCGGGCTGCGCGCAATCGCCCAGCACAGTGCGTGTTCACGTCCGCCGCCGCCAACGACCAGAACCTTCATGACTTTATCCTTCGACTTGTCCGATTGCTTGATGGTCCATGCGCGATGAACTAGGCTTGTGCCAAACCCACCCCGCTTAACAAATAATGCGGGCTTTTAGCATAAAGTACCCTTGATGACGCAAGATTTGTTCGACCCTTATGCCCCGGTTCCAGAAACGCCTGTGAAAACAGGAAATGCGCCCGAATTTTCAGTTTCCGACCTTTCGAATGCGTTGAAGCGGACCGTGGAGGATGCCTTTTCCTTTGTTCGGGTGCGCGGCGAAATTTCCGGGTTCAAGCGCGCGGCCAGTGGGCATATGTATCTTGCGCTGAAAGACGACAAGGCGGTGCTTGATGGTGTGTGCTGGCGCGGGCAGGCGGGCAAGCTTGGCCTTGTGCCCGAAGACGGCATGGAAGTCATCGTTACCGGGCGCCTGACAACTTTTCCGGGCCGATCAAAATACCAGATCGTTATCGAGACGATGGAAGTCGCGGGTGAAGGCGCGCTTTTAAAGCTTCTGGAAGAACGCAAAAAGAAACTGGCTGCCGAAGGCCTGTTTGAGCCCGAACGCAAAAAGCCGATCCCGTTCCTGCCCGATGTCATCGGGATTGTCACATCGCCCACGGGTGCCGTGATCCGCGATATCATGCATCGCCTGCGCGATCGTTTCCCGCGCCGGGTTTTGCTATGGCCGGTCCTTGTGCAGGGACAGGGGGCAGCCGATCAGGTGGCCGAAGCCGTGCGCGGTTTTAATGATCTTTTGCCTTATGGCCAGATCCCGCGCCCGGATGTGCTGATTGTTGCGCGCGGTGGTGGATCGCTTGAAGATCTGTGGTCGTTTAACGAGGAAATCGTTGCCCGGGCGGTGGCCGAGTCCGATATTCCGGTGATTTCGGCCGTCGGGCATGAAACCGACACCACGTTGATTGACTTTGTTTCCGATCTGCGCGCGCCCACCCCGACCGGGGCGGCGGAAAAGGCCGTACCAGTGCGCGGCGAGCTGATCGGCCAGGTCGAGGAAGATGGTGTTCGCCTGGCCCAAGCCGTGCGGCGTTTGGGCGTTGAAAAGAAAACGGCACTTGAAAGTCTGGCGCGTGGTTTGGGCGATCCCAAGCGCATGCTTGAGGAACGCAGCCAGACCCTTGATAACTGGGCGGATCGTTTGCCGCGCGCAGCGGTCAATGTCACGCAACAAGCCCGGGCGCGGTTGAACGAGGCCAGCGCGCGACTGGTCAGCCCGCGTGAACAGCTTTCGGAAAAACGCGGGCGTCTGGACAATGCGGCGCTTCGTCTGGATGGTGCGATGAAATCCGCTCTTCAGATGCAGCAATCCCGCCTTGATCGGGCAACTGCGGGCCTGCGACCAAGTGATGCCAAGCGCGACGTTGCCCGGGCCGACAAACAGATCATTGATCTTGGTACCCGTCTGCAAGCTGCCATTCGCAATACGCTTAACCGCGAGGCAGAGGGACTTGCCCGTTACGACCGGCTGTTGGAGAGTTATTCCTATCGCAATGTGCTGAAACGCGGTTTCGCCGTGGTGCGTGATAGCGCAGGAAATCTGATTGGCAAGTCGGCTGATATTGTTGCGGGTGAAGGATATGATCTTGAAATGGGCGATGGCGTGACACGGGTGACGGCAGGCGCGGGTGTCGATGTCAAACCCGCTTCTGACACGGGCGGAACTGGGGATGCTGCCAACACAGAGACATCCTCAGAGCCAGCGACCGCGAAGGCCGAAAAGCCAGCCAGGCAAAAACCGGCAAAGAAGAAAAATCCAAGTCCCAAGGACGATGACAGGCAAGGGAGCCTCTTGTGATGCGTATGACCATTTCCGGCATGCTGGCCGCAGCTGGCCTTCTGATGGTTGGGTTGTCTGCCGAGGCGGCCGAGCCAACCTATCAAGGCCAGTTTGTTCAGGGCGGGATTGTTTTTGGGCAAACCGATGCGGGATCCAAGGTGTTGCTTGATGATGTGGCGATTGACACTATCGCATCGGATGGCCGGTTCGTTTTGGGGTTCCCGCGTGATTACGAAGGCCCAGCACGGGTCAGTGTCCGCCATGCCGACGGCAGTGTTGAGTCGTTCAGTTACGACATTGCTGATCGTGAATTCAATATTCAGCGTATTGACGGCCTGGCACCCAAAATGGTCAACCCCGACCCGGACGTCATCAGCCGCATTCAGGATGATTCGCGTCAGGCGCGCGAAGCGCGAACCGAACGTTTTGCCGAGGATTTCCTGCAAAGCGGCTTTGTCTGGCCGGCAGTGGGCCCGATCAGTGGCGTGTATGGATCACAACGGATTCTGAACGGCGAGCCGCGTGCGCCGCATTGGGGCATTGATATCGCGGTTCCGGCTGGCACGCCCGTCATTGCGCCAGCGGATGGTATTGTGACGCTGGCGCACCCCGATATGTATTTTTCCGGTGCGACATTGTTTGTTGATCACGGCCTTGGCGTTGTGTCGGCCTTTTTGCATCTGTCGGAGATGAATGTGCAGGTCGGTGATGTCGTGCGGCAGGGCGATGTGATCGCCAAGGTTGGATCATCGGGCCGGTCAACCGGTCCGCATCTGGATTGGCGGGTCAATGTTGGGCCAGCCAGAATTGATGCCCAATTGCTGGTCCCGCCGATGGAAGAAGTGCGAAAGACGGCAGACGCCAATAACTGACGGGAAATCAAAATCATGAAAACCCACGGGGCCGTTGCTGCAGGACATTCAGTTACCGCACGTGCTGCGGCCCGTGTGCTTGAAGAAGGCGGCAATGCCTTTGATGCGGTGATTGCCGCAATGTGGGCGGCCTGTGTGGCAGAGCCGGTTCTGGCTTCCCTTGGCGGTGGTGGCTTTGTCATGGCCAGGCCTGCCGGGAAGACGCCCAGGCTTTATGATTTCTTTGTTGAAACCCCGCTTGAAAAGCGATCACGGGAAGACCTTGAATTTGAAAGCCGCCTTGCGACCTTTGCCGGTGGTGTGACGCAGGAATTTCATGGCGGCTATGGATCGGTGGCAACACCGGGCGTGGTCGCGGGTTTGTTCGCGGTTCATGACGATCTTGCCAAACTGCCAATGGCACAATTGGCCGAGCCCGCCATTGAGGCGGCCCGCAATGGCGTCAAACTTGATGCATTTCAACGCTATGTCATGGGGATTGTCGAACCGCTTCTGGCCTTTTCCACAGATAGCCGAAAAGTCTTTGGCAAGGCAGGTAAAACCGATCCCGACAATTTCGAGTTGCTGGATGCCGGTGTGACCCATCGTCAACCCGACCTAGCTGACAGCATTGCCTATTTGGTCGAAAGCGGGGCAGAGGGCTTTTATCAGGGGGACCTTGGTACTGCGCTTGTGCGTGAATGTGCTGACCATGGCGGATATCTGACAGCACAGGATCTGGCGGACTATCGCGTGTTGGTGCGCGATCCCTTGCTGATCACCGGGCGCAAGGGGCGGTTTGTTTTAAACCCGCCACCGGCATCGGGCGGGGTTTTGGTCGGGTTTGGATTGAAGCTGGCGCGTGAAATGGCGCTGGGGGCATTTGGTTCTGAACGCCATCTTGAAGCGATATCGCGGATCATTCATGCAACAGGTCTTGCGCGTGGGGATCACGGGGCGAGCCCGTCGATTCTGGGCGATGAGCTTTGCGAGCGGTATCGATCGATGATTGGCGAACGTCCGCTTAGTCAGCAGGGTACGACCCATATTTCTGTCGTGGATGCCAAGGGAAATCTTGCTGCAGCGACCATTTCAAACGGATCCACTTCCGGGCGGGTTGTGCCCGGAACCGGCATCATGTTGAACAACATGCTGGGCGAGGCAGATCTTTCACCGGAGGGCTTTCATAACTGGCCATGCGGCGTTCGGATGACCTCGATGATGACGCCATCGCTGTATTTGGGCGAAGACGGGGCATCGGTTGCGCTTGGATCGGGCGGATCAAACCGTATCCGGTCAACCATGTTGCAGGTTTTGCTTAACATAGATGCCTTCGACATGACCTTGCACGGGGCGATTTCAGCACCCCGCATGCATGTGGAAGATGATCTTTTATCGGTCGAGCCGGGTTTTGATGGCGCGTTGCTTGACGGCTTAAGCCTTGCCAATCAACAACGCTGGGATTGTGAGGACATGTTCTTTGGCGGCGTACACGCGGCCAAGGTCAGCCTTGGGGGGGACAATCTTTCGGCCATTGGTGATGGACGCCGCAACGGGCATCAGGTCGTAGTCACCTGAACCGCTGAATAACGGCAAAAATCAACGAGAAGATCGCGATGAGAATAATGGCGACGGTTGCAATCAGTAGTGCCTGCTTGGTGCGCAGTTCGTAGGCCTGTTTGCGTTCGATAAACACGATGACATCGCGGCGCAGCTGGTCCATTTCTGGCGCGACATCAAGGCTGGTGAGGTAAAGTTTTGCACCCGCACGTGCGAGCAGGTCATTCGTCTTGTTCATTTCGCGTGTGAACAATGCAAAGCGTTCTTCGGTATCGGCAAGATCGTCGAGAAGGTCGGCATCATCCCCACCAGATGAGGCAATGGTGATCGTCGTTCGCGTCAGATCACGGGCGTCTTCTTCGATGCATTTCGAAAGTGATTTGCGTGGTTGATCCGTGGTGCATTCCACCGGACGCGTGCCGAATTCTTCAAGGGCACGGCGCAGATGTTCCTTAAGTTGCTGATCAAGATCGGAAATCTTCAGGCGGATATCGCGCGCGGTATCGCGAATGCTGGTGTCATCCTGATCCAGTGCCATTGTTGGCCAGGCGACAAAGATCGACCCGGCAAGGATAAGACACAAAATGATCAATAAACGGCGCAAGAAAGGGCAGCTCCGGAGACGCGTTCGACAGGAAGCGAACCCGCAGTTTGCGTGAGCAGGGTTCTTATTCTGTTAATATTGGGACGAAATCGTCTGGCACCGGTATTTATTTTGGCCAGCGCCGATGCAGCCAAAGCCATTGTTCAGGGCGCTCGCGGATCCAGCGTTCCATGGTGGTGTTCACATCGGTCATGGTTGCCAGAGTATCGGCGCGGCGGTCACCGGTTTTGGTGACTTCAAGTGGCGGATAGAACGTCACGCGGAAATGCGCACCATTAAGGCGTTCTGAACGAACAGGGATGATTGGCGCATCGTATTTAAGGGCAAATTGTGCCAGTGCGGGGGCTGTCATTGCATCGCGGCCAAAAAACGGCACGGCGATCCCGTCTGTCATCTTTTGATCAACCAGCATGCAGGCATGACCGCCATCTTTCAGATAGCGCGTGAGCTTGCGTGCGCCTTCCGGGCCCTTTTTGACCAGTTTCCCCTTAAAGGTTTTGCGCGCTCGCATGAACAAGCCTTCTACCCACGGATTATCCGGCGCGCGATAGACACTCATCATGTCCATATCAAGCACCTCGGCGATGCACATGGTCGCTTCCCAGTTGCCGATATGGCCGGAAAAGAACAGGCCAGGTTTGCCATCAGTCTTGGTGGCAAGGCCGTTTTCAATGCCAACGATTTCGATGCGGGATCCACCCGGGCGCATTTTATGCAGGTGGGGAATTTCGGCAGCCGAACGGCCAAGATTGTCCCACATGCCAACAATGATCTTGTCGATCTCTTCGGAGGATTTTTCCGGAAACGCTGCAACCAGATTGTTGCGTGCCTTTTTGGTTTGGCCGACTTTGGGGCCCAAGGTACGCAGAAGCCAACCACCAACCGCCGATGCCATGTCAACGGGCATCAGGGCAAACATCCAGTAGACCAGATACGCCCCAAAACCCTGCAGCGGGTGGGAGATGTATTTCTGGCGCATTTTGTAAAGTTGGCTGTTCTTATCCATCGGCAAGTACTGATGTCACAATCTTTGCAAGCTGATCTGGTGCCTCGAACACCAGACGAATGTCGAGACTGCTTATGCCGTCCCGGTCCTGTAATGGCAAGCGCATCAGATCCTTTTGGGTGGTGACCAGTCTGGCATCAAGCCGTGCCGCCTCGGCACGCAGATCGCCAAGCTCTTGCGCCGTAAAGGGGTGGTGATCTGAAAAGTCACGTGTCTGGATGATTTGAGCGCCTGC
The DNA here is from genome assembly GCF_002295455.1 of Thalassospira sp. UBA848. NCBI lineage: Bacteria > Pseudomonadati > Pseudomonadota > Alphaproteobacteria > Rhodospirillales > Thalassospiraceae > Thalassospira > Thalassospira sp. UBA848. The sequence continues at coordinate 36,328 of NZ_DBGS01000055.1, forward strand.
CTTTCGGAGGCTGTCATAGAATTTCGATGGCCGACCAATACCGGCAAAGGCCAGAACACGGGACTGATCGAACTCCGCGCCGTTGATCGGTTCTATTCCGGCGCGCAGCACCGGAACCGACGCCGGGAGGTGCGCAATGAATTCAGGTGTCTTGTCGCCAATCAGGATGATGGCGTGCACCTTCTCAAGGCCGCTGATCAGGGATTCACGCATCGGGCCAGCAGGCATGACACGCCCATTTCCAATGCCATAACTGCTGTCAATCACGGCAAAGCTGCAATCCTTGATCAGGGACGGGTTTTGCAAGCCATCATCCAAAATGATGGCATTCGCCCCGGCATTTCGTGCCGTTTCTGCACCGAGCGCACGGTTGCGTGAAATCCAGGCGGGTCCGTGCTGGGCAAGTAAAAGCGGTTCGTCCCCGACTTTGGCAGCGGTGTCAGCGTCGGGATCGACGCGATGTGGGCCTTCGATGGATCCGCCATAACCGCGACTAACGAAATGCGGCGTGCGCCCAAGTTTTGTCAGCAGGTTATAAAGCGCAACAGCGGTGGGTGTTTTTCCGGCCCCGCCGACAGTGAAGTTGCCAACGCAAAAAACCGGGCAACCGGGATGACGCGGGGTTGTGGTCAGGTTCCGGAAACACGTGCCTGCCCGCCAAGCCGCGGAAAGCGGGCTTAGAAGTTTTGGGATAATACCTTCATGTCGCCAGAATTCCGGGTCACGCATGATCCACCTCTTTGATGTCCTTTTGCGCCATCAGGGGGCGCAAGGCATCAAGTGTTCTATCAAGGACCTCTGCCTTGGAATTTGCGTAATCCAGTGCTGCTTTCGCAACCTTTTTGGCACTTTCCGTGTCGCGTAGCAGCACCGCAACTTGTCGGGCAAGGTCATCCCCATCGGTTGCAGGACGACATGCGCTGCTGGCTAGCATCTCGGCGCTGATGGCCGCGAAATTGCTCATATCCGGGCCATGCAGGATGGCGCAGTCAAGGCGTGCTGGTTCAAGCGGGTTCTGCCCGCCGCCGACACAGAGGGTTTTGCCCATGAAGACAACCGGCGCAATCCGGTAAAACAGGCCAAGCTCGCCCATGGTGTCGGCAAGATATATGTCCGTTCCCGGGGTGATGTCATGGCCTAGGCTGCGACGCGAAACCTGAAGACCCTGCGCGACCAGATCGGATTCAATATCATCTGCCCGGTCGGGATGCCGCGGGACGATGATGGTCAGGACCCCTGTATGGTCCTTGGCAAGATTTTTGTGTACCTCGCCGGCAATCTTTTCTTCGCCCTTGAATGTGCTTGAGGCCAACCAGACCGGACGGGTGCCAATCTGTTCCTGCAGCTTGGAAAGGGCCGCCTCATCTGCCGGGAGCGGCGGGGCGGCAAATTTCAGGTTCCCAACCGTTTGAACCGATGTCGCGCCGAGGCTTTCGAAGCGTTCGGTCTCGTCGCTGCTTTGTGTCAGGATAACATCAAAGGCGGAAATAACGGGACGGATGAAGGACGGGTAGCGTGAATATCCCTTGAAGCTCTTTTCGGAAATCCGGCCATTGAGAAGGGCAAGTTTGACGCCCGCCTTTTTTGCCTTGGTCAAAAGGTTCGGCCAGAAGTCGCTTTCAAGCCAAAGCGCGACATCAGGTTTCCAGTGATGAAGGAAACGTGCGACACAGACCTGACGGTCAATCGGGACAAACTGGTGAATGACACCATGGGGCAGGCGCGCGTGCATCATGGTCGCCGATGTGACCGTGCCAGTGGTTACCAGAATGGAAGCGTCCGGATAACGACGGCGGATTTCATCAATCACCGGCAAGGCGGAAAGGGATTCACCAACACTGGCACCATGTATCCAGACCAGATGGCCCTTTGGACGGGCTGCGCCCGGATGGCCAAAGCGTTCACCGATCCGGCCTGCATCTTCCTTGCCGCGGTTCTTGCGACGGTTCAGATAAAGGTTTAGCGCCGGACCAAGCAGGCGGGTTGCCGCGCGATAGGCGTAAAACAGGCTCATGACCCTGTTTCCCCGGCCGCAATGGCCGATCGCTTTTGTTTGGGGAGTTCATCGGGCGCAGCAGGCGGGATAACATCAAGACCCAATGACTGATCGGTTTTTTGGGTGAGCTCGGTCAGGGCATTTTCGAGCTCAACCCGTTTGGCTTCCATGTTTTCTTCATCAAGCTTGCGGTCGACAAAGATCGGATCGCCCCAATGAAAAACACCGCGAGAAAATGGCAGCGGTAAAATGAACCGATCCCAGCTTTGAATGACCTTGCGATTAGAGGCCGAATAGGTCAGCGGGAAAATCGGTACACCGGCCATTCGGGCGGCCTGAATAATGCCGTCCGATGCCCGCATGCGTGGACCGCGCGGGCCATCGGGGGTCATGCCGACAACTTCACCGGCTTTCAACGCTTTAAGAATTTGGCGCAGGGCTGCGGCACCGCCTTTGCCCTTGCCGGTCGATCCGGCGATGGTCTTGATATCAAACCGCGCAATCGTACGAGAAATGATTTCCCCGTCACGATGCGATGAAATCAGCATGTTAAACGGCCGGTCCCCGCCAACAGATCGCCACGTATAGGGCATCATCAACAGGCGCTGATGCCAGAAGGCAACGATGAACGGTTTGCCTTCTGTCAGATAGTGGGCCGGATGGTCGCCGCCTTCGGTGCGCCAGCGCCCTGTGGTTCGCATCAGGCGCACATACGATGCCGCCAGCCAGCACAGTGTGCTGCGCATTGTATCGCTTTTTATGATCCGTTTATGCCACTGCACGCAAGTTTGTCCCGAAGTTGCCCGGATCAGTTTCCGTTTTCTTCCGAGAATTGCAAGTTATAGAGATGGGCATACGCCCCTCCCTGTTCGAGCAATTCGTCGTGTTTGCCCTGTTCGGTGACGCGCCCGTTGCTGATGACGCAAATCTTGTCGGCATCAACGATGGTCGACAGACGGTGCGCGATCACAAGGGTGGTGCGCCCCTTCATCAGTTCGGCCAGCGCCCCCTGAATGTGGCGTTCGGATTCCGTATCAAGGGCGGATGTGGCTTCATCAAGCAACAGGATCGGCGCGTTCTTCAGCATGGCACGCGCAATGGCGATACGCTGACGCTGCCCGCCCGACAGCTTCACACCATGTTCGCCGACAATCGTGTCATAGCCATGTTGCAGCTGTCCGATAAAGTCATGGGCAGCGGCCTGCCGTGCGGCTTCTTCGATTTCGGCATCCGATGCCCCGGCACGACCATAGGCGATATTGGCGCGCACGGTATCATCAAACAGGGTGATTTCCTGACTGACAAGTGCGGTCGCCTTGCGCAGGCTTTCAAGCGTCACATTCCGGATATCCTGACCATCAATGGTGATAGCACCCTGATCAATGTCATAGAAACGCGGGATCAGGTTGAGGATGGTTGATTTACCTGCACCAGATGGGCCGACAAGGGCAACAGTTTCACCCGCCTTGATATCCAGATCAATCTCACGCAGCGCTGTGATTTCCGAGTTATAGGCAAAGGCAACGTTTTTGAAGTTGATGTTGCCGCCCGAAACCACAAGGTCCTTGGCATCGGGGGCGTCCTTGATTTCCGGTTCGATATCAAGAACCGTGAAAACACGCTGGGATGCAGCAAGGCCTTGCTGCAGAGTGATGTTGATGTTGGCCAGACGTTTGACCGGCTCATAGGCAAGAAGCAGTGCGGTGATAAAGGCAAAGAAGCTGCCCGGGTCACTTGCACCATCAATAACGCGGCTACCACCATAAATGATGATTGCGGTAATCGCGGCACCACCAAGTGTTTCCATGATGGGGGATGAACGTGCGCTGACGGTCTGTGCCTTGAAGCTGAGATTGAAGACGGTTTCAACCAGCTTGCCCATGCGCGAGCATTCATAGGGCTCCATGCCGTAGGCCTTCACATGGCGGATGCCCTGGAAGGTCTGTTCAAGCAGGGTGGCGAATTCGCCAATTTGTTGCTGGGTATTGGCGGAAACCTTGCGCATGCGCTTGCCCAGCCGCGCAATCGGATAGATCGCCGCAGGAAATACGGTAAAGGCGATAATCGCCAGCAGCCAGTCCTTGTAGAACATGACGCCGACCAAAACGATGGCGGTCAGAAGATCCTTGCCAAACCCGGTGAGCGAGTTTGAAACTGCTGCACGCATTGCAGTGATATCATTGGTAAAGCGTGTGATCAGCTTGCCGGTATTGGTGCTGTGGAAAAATCCGATATCCAGCCGAATGACATGCTCATAAAGGTTGTTTTGCAGATCGGCCAGAATACGCCCGCCAACATAGCTCATCAAAACGGTCTGGCCATAGTTGGCAAAGCCCTTGAGCGCGAAGGAGCCAAGAACCGCCGCGCCAACGGGCACAAGCATGTGTTCCTTCTTGTTGATGAAAACATCATTGATGATCGGATCCATCAAAAGCGCGTAAAGACCGGTCGCACCGGCCATCGCCGCCATACACAGAAGGGCAAGCAGGATTTTGCCAAAATAGGGGGCAACCGCATCTCGCACGATACGCTTGACCAGCGGCCAGGTACCCCAGTGTTCTGCAGTATGATCCAACGAATTCTTTGGCAATGATTTGATCCCGGCCTTCTTTGCCATTTCCAGATTGTATCGAACTGATACTATCGTTATGGATACGGCATTATAAAAGTAAATTGCACGCGCTGTTGCTAGCACGCTCGGACAAGGGCGGCAAGCTGCTGAAACGCTTTATCGGACACAAAAATGGTCTGCATTACAGCAGATTGCCAACTGCGACATATAAGACAAATAAATGAACGAGCAACTCCACGCACTTGTTGAAAGTACCCTTGCCAAGGGTGTGGGGGCGCGTGTCTTTCCGCTGCGCTGGGACAACCGTCGTATTTGGGTGAAGCAATCTGTTCGAGCCAAGCACAAGGTCTGGCACCGGGTTCAGCGTTTTGCGGCAAACATTACAGGCATCCAGTTATTGCGTCCGACGGTGTCGCCGGGCGGACAGGCCGGACTTGAAAGCGAAGCTGCAACATTACGCAAACTAGCCCAGGTTGGCGTTCTGGTCCCTGATCTGATTGATGTCGCAGATCACTGGATTGCCATTGGCGACAATGGCCGCATTCTGAAAAACTGTATCGAAGATGACGTGCTGAAAGGCGACGATAACGCCGTTCGCGCGTATGTTGTCGATGCTGGCAAGGCCTTGGCACGGTTGCATGGCGAAGGCGTTGCACATGGTGCGCCGCTATTGCGCAATATGACCCTGCGTGATGATGGTCAGATCGGTTTTATTGATTTCGAAGAAGACCCAAACGCGCGTATGCCGCTTGCCGATGCACAGGCGCGTGATGTTTTGCTGTTTGTGTTTTCCATCCAGCGCGAGTTCAAAAAACGCCCGGAACTGCTGCGGTCCGGTTGGCAAGCATATGTTCAGGCCGCTGGCGAAACCGCCCCGCAATTGGTGCCGCTGCGTAAGGTGGTCCGTCTTCTGCGGCCGATTTACCTGCTGCTGCGTCCGTTCCGCCGTTGGCTGGGCACAGATGCGCTGAACGGGCTTTGGGCCTATCGGACGTTGCGCAAAAGCCTTTACCGTTAGGCTTGAATGCCCGGCCTATTGTGCAGGTTGGCCGATGGGCGCGGTCCCTGTATTTGCGTCGGTACCCCGGTCGTCGGCGGTTGCATCCGGCCTTGTCGTGCTGGCGCATGCAACATCATCCAGCGACACACGCACCGCCTTGATCCCGTCAAATCCACCGGAAAACGGTGCGAGATTGTGCAGGAACTGGTTGGCCGAGTTCCGCCAGCTATATTGTTCGGCCAGTGCGCGGGCATCTTCGCTTTTCAGATCCAGTGCGGCCAAGGCAGCCTCGCGAAGATCGGCATCAATCGCCCCGGCCTTGGTGTCGCGCACGATGTCTGCTGGTCCCTGAACAGGGAAGACGGCAACCGGGGTGCCTGATGCCAGTGCCTCAAGGATCACCAGCCCGAATGTGTCGGTCTTGCTGGGGAAGACAAAAACATCCGCCGCGGCGAATGCTGTCGCCAGTTCCTCACCAACTTTTTTGCCAAGGAACTGCGCGTTGGGATACTTGCCCTTGAGTTCATTCAGCTGCGGGCCGTCGCCAACAACGAACTTTGTGCCGGGCAAATCAAGGTCAAGGAAATGGCCGATATTCTTTTCCACCGCGACACGGCCAACAAACAGCCAGTGCGGTTTGGGGAAGTCACCAAAGCTCGCGTCCGGTCGTGGGCGGAACAGATCAAGATCCACACCGCGTGACCAGATGTGCAGGTTGTTAAAGCCCCAGTCGGACAGTTCCTGACGCAGGGTTTCGGTCGCGACCATGACCGATTGCGATTTGCCGTGGAAGTGCTTCATGCCGCGATAAAGGATCGAAAGCGGCAGACGCCAGCGGGCATGAATATATTCCGGGAAGCGCGTGTGATAGGCGGTCGAAAACGGAATGCCGTTTTTCAGGCAATAGGCCCGTGCAGCCTGACCCAGTGGCCCTTCTGTTGAAATATGAATGGCGACGGGATGAAGGGCCTCGATCATTTTGGCCATTTTGCGCTTGGCAAAAAGGGCCAGCCGGATTTCCGGATAGGTCGGGCAGGGGATGGTTTTAAACTGATCGGGTGAGATGACATGAACGTCATGCCCCATCTCGCCCAACTCGCCCCGTACGGTTTCAAGGGTACGGACTACACCGTTGACCTGCGGATACCAGGCATCGGTTACGATCAGTATTTTCATGCAGTCTTTCCAATCGGTGCATCATTGCCCTTTTTCGATGAGCCTGATGCAGAAGAGCCCGAATTATGGGCGGTGCGGAACATGGAAATCAGTTTGCCAAGGCCAAGCGAAGGCGCGCTTGCGGCGTCGCGACCGGGACTTGAATGGCTCATCGCCATCTGGCGCATTTCAGCCCAGTGCAGCAATTCAAGCTTGCCATCCATGTCTTCGACAAGGGCAGTGCAGCTTTCGACCCAGTCCCCGTCATTGCAATAGAGCACATCACCGATTTCGCGCTTTTCAGCGTGATGGATGTGTCCGCAAACCACACCGTCCACCTTGCGTTTTGCAGCTTCGTGGGCGACGGCATTTTCAAAGTTGCAGATGAACTGAACAGCGTTTTTGACCCGGTTCTTGAGATAGGCCGAAAGCGACCAGTACCCATAGCCGAGGCGACGGCGCAGGTTGTTGAAATGGCGGTTCAGGGTGATGGCAAGGTTGTATGCGGTATCACCCAGATAGGCGAGCCACCTAGCATATTTGACGACCCCGTCAAATTCATCGCCATGAATGACAAGCAGGCGTTTGCCATCAGCCGTGATGTGGATGTCGTTCATTTTGACGTCGACATGGCCGAATGTCATGTCGACAAACTCACGGGCGAATTCATCATGGTTGCCGGGGACGAAGATGACTTTGGCGCCATTCTTTGCCTTTTCCATGATTGTCGTGATCACGGCATGATGACTTTCCGGCCAGTACCAGCTTTTCTTGAGTCGCCAGCCGTCAATGATGTCACCGACCAGATAATAGGTGTCTGCCGTTACTTCGTTGAGGAAATCCAATAGAAGGTCTGCCTGACATCCACGTGTCCCCAAATGGACGTCTGAAATCCAGACCGTGCGGTAATGCGGTTGCAGCGTCATCGCTGTCATTGCCGCTCCTCCGTATCCTGCCAAAAGGACGGCTGGAATTCGACAATTTGTCTTGCCGAATACTGTCCCCAACCAGTATCCGTTTAAAACAAATCATGCGATTATATAACCCGTTCACAGAAATTTCGCGGTTCTGTAAAGCAACTGTTACAATTTTTATTTCATATGTTAGGGCGCATGAAAAATTTATTTCATTTTTATTTCGGAAGTTGGTCCAGATGCCCGATACGGACGTGACTGTCATCTTTAATCCGCGTGCCGGGGGCAACAAACAACGGTTTTTGTCCCAGATATTGCAACATGCCGGTGTCAAAGTGGACTTGCTTCAAACCACCCATCCGGGACACGCCCGTGAACTGGCGCGCAAGGTCCGCGCGCATCAACGTCTGTTTGTTGCGGGCGGTGATGGATCCTTGAATGAGGCGCTGAACGGGCTGCTTGATGCCCAGATCGAAGGGCACGAAGTCCCGCCACTTGGTATTATTCCGCTTGGAACGGCCAATGTGCTGGCGGTTGAGGTCGGTCTTGAGGTCAAGGCAAGGGCGATTGCCGATTACATCAACAATCCCGGCATGGTCTGGGTGCGTCCGGGACTGGTTAATGGCCGGGCATTCTTTTTGATGGTCGGCATGGGCGCCGATGCGGATACGGTGGCCAATGTATCGCTGCGCCTGAAACGCCTGATCGGCAAGGGAGCCTATGTTCTTGAAGGACTGCGCAACATCTTCTTTCCGCGTCATCGTGATTTTGAAGTCAATATCGGTCGGGAACATTACCGGGTGTCGGGTGTGGTCGTGACCCATGCCCGCCATTATGGCGGGGCATTTATCATCTCGCCAGAAGCCAGCTTGACCGAGAACAGCCTTGATGTGGTCATGATGCCCGGTAACGGGATCGGTGCCCTGTCGCGTTATGGCTTGGCGCTGACCTTGAACCGCTTGCATGTACAAAGTGATGTTTCGGTGGTCCGGGCAGAGCGCATCACGATCAACAGTCATTGCGGACCGGCACCGCTGCAGATTGATGGGGAAAGTGCGGGTAAACTACCTTGTGAAATCAGTCTGTCACCCTATCCGGTAAGGTTGATGGTGCCGCCAGCATATGCGGCGCTTGCATCCGGATCGGATGATGTTCCGAAGGATTTGCTTCGCATTGCCGCAGACTAGCAGACACCCCGACTGGGCAGTTGAGACACTACCGGCGCGGCGTGTTGCGAGCATGGCTTAGCAATAAAATTCAACCAGCTTGTATGGCGGAAATTGATGCCTGTGGATCAGTGTGCCTCATCATCTGGTCATTAATTGATCCGGTTGAACTTCTTTTTGTGATGAAAGAAGAATGTCTCCTTGAAGTTGCATTTCCTTTCCCCACTTTCATTTCAGGGCGGTATGTATGCCTGGTTATTCCCCGTCCTCGTTTGGGGATAGGGGGGGCGTTGCGCGTTGCATTAGTCTGAGCTGGCGAAATTGATAACGGTCTTCGCCCTATATGGAGAATGACAATGGTTTCGGGGTCCTCTGCTTTGGTTCTTAACTCAGGTGGGTTGGCTAATATGCGGATAAAATCAAAAATTCTTGCTGGTTTTACGGTGGTGTTGGCAATTCTGATTGCCGCGCTGGGGTTTGCTTATTTTACCTTCGTGGCGGTGTCGCATGATGTCGATGAATACGCACATTATGTCGAAGAAGCAGCCCTGATCAGCGAGATCGAAACACAGTTCCTGCGCTTTAACAGCCATGCACGTGAGTTTGCCAATACCGCAGACCCGGCAGATGCCGAAGCAGTGATTACTTATGCCAAACAGCTTGAGCTGATGCTTGAAGATGCACACGAGCAGTTTATCGGCGAAGAGCACCGGAGCCGCATCAAGCATATCGGTCAGGAGCTTGACGTTTATCTTGCAAGCTTTGCTTCGGCCAAAAGCCTCAGTGACGAGTATCATTCCCTGATCCTTGATCGCCTGGAACCAGACGGGATCAAGATCGTTACCGATCTGGACAAGCTGGTGGCACATGCCGAGGATACCGGCGATATCGAACTGCTTAAACGCACTGTGGCCGCGCGCGAGCATGCCCTTCTAGCAAGGCTTTACGCCAATATCCTGATTGGTCGTCAGGATGACAGTTTCGGTGCCAAATCTGCCGACGAATTTGCCAAACTTGAAGCCGCACTGGGCCGCATCGGGGATCAACCATTGTCTGGTGAACTTGTCGCCGTCCTTAACGAAGCCAAGGAACTGTTCGCTGATTACCGGCAGGTATTTGACAAGATCCGGGCTGATGAACTGGAAATTGTCGCGACCGTTCATGGCACCATGCGCGAAGCGTCCGAGGGCATCATCGCCGATGCCGAGGCGCTGAAACAAGAACTGGTGGTGGCAGAAAAGAACATCTTTGAAAAAGTCGTCGGCGAAATCATTCTGGCCGAAACCGAAATCCTGATCGCATCAATCAGTGGTGCGGTTCTTGGCATGATCCTGGCCTGGGTTATGGGCGACCGTTTGTCGCGTCCGATCATTGCCATCACGGCCATCATGCGCAGGCTTGCTGATCGTGATCTGGGTGTTGAAATCCCCGGACAGTCCCGCAAGGACGAGATCGGCCAGATGGCACAGGCGGTTCAGGTGTTTAAAACCAATGCCATTCGCAACGACGAACTCGAAGCCGAA
>NZ_DBGS01000069.1:0-26958 GCF_002295455.1 Thalassospira sp. UBA848
TATCTTTCGGCCCTGATCGAACAGATGGCAGATAATATGGAAGGGTTGCAGAACTCTATCCAGCGATCGGAAAGTTCGCAGATCAAATCGCACAATACGCTGATTGATCTGGCCGACAAGCTATCCACCCTTACCGATCAGATGAAGGCCGAACAACAGTTGATGGTCAAGCTGGCTGAAAACCAGATGCACCTCAAACCGGTTCTCGATCAGTTGGCTGATTCCATGAAGATGGGCAGCTTCGGCATTGATGATAACACCCGCGCCCACATCCGTTCGCTTGACAATACGCTTGGCCGTATCGGCGAAGAGCTGACCATGGGCCGCCAGCAATCCACACAGGAAATCAGAAGCGAGATCAAGCTTCTCGCCCGCACCATCGCCGCCATCGCCGAGGAGGGCTGATCGCATGATCGGGCTTTCGCGCCGTCGTAACCGCGATGTAAATACGTGGCCGGGCTTTGTTGATGCGCTGGCAACCCTTTTGATGGTGATCATCTTTCTTCTGATGATCTTTGTCATTGCGCAGGTTTATCTTGGTGCGGCCCTTTCGGGCCGTGACGAGGCCCTGAATGACCTGACCGCGCAGGTCAATGAGCTGACCAATTTGCTGTCGCTTGAACGCGGCAACAATCAGCGTATGGAACTCGAACTGACACAACTGACAACCGAGCTTTCCAATACGGCTGATCAACGTGACGATTTGCGTGCACGCGCCGCGACCTTGGCCGATCAATTGGCTGCTGCCGAACTTTCCGCGGACGAGATTGAGCAGAAACTTCTGGCAGCCTTAGCATCGCTTGAAGACAAGGAAGCCGAACTGACCGAACTTCGCGAAACGACAGGCGAAAAGATTTCGGATCAGGAAACCCGCATTGACGAGCTTTCAGCCCTTTTGGCATCGCGCGCGGCGGAACTTGAAGATCAAAAAAATCTGAGCGAAGAAGCACAAGCGCAAGTCGCCGCCCTTAATCAGCAGATGCTGGCCCTGCGCCAGCAACTGGCCCGGATCGAGGCCGCGCTTGAGGCATCCGAGCGCGAGAACGAGGAAAAAGAAGCCCAGATCGTCAATCTTGGCAACCGCCTGAATGCCGCACTTGCCACTAAGGTTGCCGAACTGCAGCGTTATCGCTCGGAATTCTTTGGCCGCCTGCGTGAAGTTCTGGGTGATCGTCAGGATATCCGTGTTGTCGGGGATCGCTTTGTCTTCCAGTCCGAAGTGCTGTTTGGATCGGGTGAGGCAGAGCTTGGCGAAGAAGGCAAGGATCAGTTGGCCAAACTGGGCGAAACGCTGACCACGATTGCAGCCGACATTCCAGATGACATCGACTGGGTCATGCGTGTTGATGGCCATACCGACAAGGTGCCGATCCGAAACCTTCAGTTTGCCTCCAACTGGGAACTTTCGGCCGCCCGTGCGATTTCGGTGGTCAAATTCCTGATCGATCAGGGTGTACCGCCCAACCGTTTGGTTGCCGCTGGCTTTGGTGAATACCAGCCGCTTGATAACCGCGATGATGAAATCGCCTATCGCCGCAACCGGCGCATCGAGTTCAAGATTACCGAGCGGTAAGCCAAAGCACCAAAACAGACCTTTTAACGACACCCTTTAGGGGTGCCGTTTTTGGTTTGGGCGCACTGAAATCCAATTAAAATGGAACCAATCCGCGTTGTGTTACGTTCAATGTCAATGAGCCTTGCAACAAAAAGGAGGCCCACATGACAACAACACATCGCGAAACCGTAGGCGTTTTTGACGATATCAAACAACTCCAACAGGCGGCAGATGATCTGGCGCAAGCCGGATTTGATCAGCAGAAGGAGCTTAGCCTTCTTGCCAATGAAGGGACCGTCGAAGACAAGCTTGGCCATATTTACAGCAAGGCCGAGGACATCGACAACGACCCTGACATGCCTCCACTTGCCTATACGACGCCGACACCGATCGGTAATGCCGAAGGCGCATTGATCGGTGCCCCGATGTATGCAGCGGCCTTTGGCGCCGCCGGTGCCGTCATTGCAGCGGGTGGCCCGATTGCACTGACCATTTCAGCGATTCTTGGCGCGGGCGGTGTTGGTGCCGCGGCTGGTGGCGTGATCGCTGCCATGGTGGGCAAGACCTATTCTTCCAAGCTGCAAGAAGAGCTGGACCAAGGTGGCTTGCTGCTGTGGGTCAAAACACCCGATCCACAAACCGAGGAACGTGCCAAGGATGTACTTGGTCGTCATGAAGCGCGCTTGGTTGAAACCCACGACGTATCAAACCCCACCACCAAAGGTGACGTCGTCTGATACCTATTCACCCCCAACCGTTCGAACGCGGCTGAACTTAAAGACAAAAAGAATCCAGGCGAACAAGCACAGGCACCAGCCGCCACTTTTGATCAACAGATGCTGGCATTGCGCCAGCATCTGGCAAACATATAATCGGCCCTTGCCAAGAATCTTACCAAACCGCCACTGATTTTGGTGAACACCAGCTACTTGATTGGCGCGATGACGAAATCGCCCTTTACCGTACTAAGCCCAAGATTACCCGGCGGCGAGCATTCCCAGCCCATTGATTTTCGAACGATACAGGTTCCGTTTTCCCATCCCCATATGCAATTTATGGTGGAAAAACTCCAGCATGTTGAAATATAAGGAACTTAGATAAATACACAGGGGAGACCGAATGTTTTCTAAATTCCTTATCGTGGCGGGGGCTGCGTTTCTTTTGGCTGGCTGCGTAACAGACCAAGGACTGACTGATCGTAAGGGGCGTTCGCTTAGCCTTGATGATGAAGGCAGCTTTGAACCCGCTGAAAGCAGATTTAACACCTTCAAGTTTCTTGATGTTTCCGAAAGCTACTCAACGCAGGCTTATGAACGCGACAATGGGCAAGGTTGGGCTGAGATTGTTAAATGGGATACCGGAAAATCATACGTCCTGATCCAGTATGTGAACAGTGCCTGGTTCTCACGCTTAACTGAAGACAGAGCACTTGAAGGCGCTGATTTCCGCAAGATTGCCGCGAATGCGGGCATTCCTGAAGCCAAGTTCCAAATGATTGACCAGGTTTCTCCAAGAACCAAAGGATGGATCGGGAAAAACGGCGACTGTGTTGCTGGGTTCTTTGCCAAACGTTTCAAACGGTTTACCCCGTATGACAACGACAGAGGTTATTCGGATGCCATTGTCGAATTTGCCGGCTGCAGCAAATTCTCGGAATCTCCCGAAGCCATTATGCAAGGGATCAATCTGATCACGGAAGCAGATGAAGCACAGCTCGCTGCCGCCTATTTGAACATTGGTCCTCTGGGAAACAACAGCTCGACCCTTACGTCGCAGAATCAAACTTGGACGTTTGAAGGAGACTGGGACGGCGTTTCTTCCGAGATTGAGGGTGAAGTCAGAAAGAAAGGCGCAGCACAGTTCGATTTCTCGTTTGATATTACTGAGGCAGACGCAAGCTGCAGCGGCACTGCCATTACCGGTAGCGGCACTGGCAACACAGGCACATGGAAACTGCTATGTGACAACGGCCTGAAAGCTGACGGCATGTGGACCAAACACGAAGGGCAACCGATCAAGGGAGCCGGTGCAGACAGCATGAAGCGTCGTATCAGTTTCGAGTTAAAGTCCTAGACATCCACACCAAATCACCAGAGACATATCGTATATCGTGTCTGAGTAAATGCCCCGCAGGTCACCGCCTGCGGGGCTTACATATTTACTGGTACAGGCGCATTGATCAGGTTAGCGTCGCTACTTCGCCACCAAGATGTTCTATAAAATTTCGCGTTCGGAGCTCCCATGCTGCGTGATATTTCGCCCCAAAGTATTTTCATGGGCCTTCTGGCCGGTTTTGTTGGATCTGCCAGTTCGTTTGCGGTTGTGCTGCAAGGTCTTACCGGCGTTGGCGCCAGCCCGGAACAGGCGGCATCTGGCCTGATGGCGCTATCCCTTTCGATGGGCATTTGCGCAATTGTTCTATCCCTTAAAACCCGCCTGCCGATCAGCATCGCATGGTCAACACCCGGTGCAGCCCTTCTGGCGACATCTGGCGCAATTGAGGGCGGCTTTGCCGTTGCTGTTGGCGCGTTCATCGTGTGTGCCGTTCTGATCATTATCAGCGGTGTCTGGAAGCCATTGGGACGTGCGGTTGCAGGTATCCCGGCCCCCTTGGCCAATGCGATGCTGGCCGGTGTGTTGCTGGGTCTGTGCCTTGCGCCGGTCAAGGCGGTTGCCTTTGATCCGTTGCTTGGTCTTCCCATCGTGATCGCATGGATTGTCATGGGCCGGTTTAACCGCTTGCTTGCCATCCCGGCCGCCCTATTGGCCTTTGTCGGGGTGATGGTGTTCGGCATTGAGTTCCCTGAAAATGCGCTTGCCGATCTGGGCGGGGCAATTGCGCCGCCCGTTGAATTCGTCATGCCGGAATTCACATTGGCTGGACTGGTCGGCATTGCCTTGCCGCTTTTCATCGTCACCATGGCATCGCAAAACATTCCGGGCACAGCGGTTCTGCGTGCCAATGATTATGACACCGCGCCGGGGCCGCTGTTTACCGTGACCGGGATCTTCTCGTTACTCTCAGCCCCGTTTGGTGGCCATGCGGTAAACCTTGCCGCCATCACCGCGGCCCTTTGTGCGGGCAAGGATGCCCACCCCGATCCGGCCAAACGGTATTGGGCCGCTGTTTCGGGCGGCGTTTTCTATATCGTGTTTGGGCTTCTGGCCGGGCTGGTTACGGCGTTTATCAGTCTGGCACCGGGCATCCTGATTGAGGCGGTTGCAGGCCTTGCCCTGATTGGGGCGTTTGCCGGATCCGCCGTTGCAGCCTTCAAGGACGAAGACGGACGTGAAGCAGCAGCCGTGACCTTTATCGTGACGGCGGCTGGCCTGACATTCTATGGGATTTCGGGTGCGTTCTGGGGCTTGCTGGCCGGTGGTTTGATTTACTTCCTGACCCATCTGCACAATGGTAAAAAGAAACCGGACTGAAAGCTCAATCCGGTCTCTGTCTTCGGTCTTAGACCAGTTTGATTTTCGGTTCGGTGCTTGGTGGTGTTTCCGCCACCTGCCCGCCTGTCAGTTTCGAGACGGCCTCAAACTGTGACAAGAAGACATCGCCGGTCAGTTCATCAAGGAAGTGGGTCTTTTTCAGGCGATCCATCACCGGGCCTTTGACCTCGGACAGATGAAGCGAAATGCCCATTTCCTCAAGCCGGTGATTGATCGCCTCAAGCGATTCAAGCGCGCTTAGATCAATCTCGTTCACGGCCGAGCACATCAGAACCACATGCTTTAGGTTCTTGCACCCAACCACCCGGTCATAGAGGTAATCCTCGAGGTATCGGGCATTGGCGAAATAAAGACTTTCATCAATCCGGATGGTTAAAACCGACGGATGGGTGATGACCTTGTGACGCAGGATGTTTCGGAAATGCTGGGTGTCGGGCACAAGGCCGACCTCGGCAATATGTGGGCGCGAAGTTTTGTACAAAAACAGCCCGATCGAAAGCACCACACCGGCGGTCACCCCGACCTCGACGCCAAGACCAAGGGTCAGAAGGATGGTTGCCAGAACCGCAATGAAATCCGCCTTGGAATATTGCCAGCTGGTTTTCAATATCGAGAAATCGACCAGCGACAGCACCGCAACGATGATGGTCGCAGCAAGGGTCGCTTTGGGCAGAAAATAAACCAGCGGCGTCAGCGCCACGGCGGCAATAGCCAAACCAACAGCGGTAAAAGCCCCGGCCGCAGGTGTCTGCGCCCCGGCGTCAAAATTCACGACCGAGCGGGCAAAACCACCCGTGACCGGATAGCCGCCCGTGAAGCCCGCGCCGATATTGGCCGCCCCCAGACCAATCAGTTCCTGATCCGGGTCAATGCGTTGACGGCGTTTGGCGGCAAGCGTCTGGGCGACCGAGATCGATTCAACAAAGCCGATCACCGAAATCAGAATAGCAGGCACCAGAAGGTCGGCCATCAGCCCCGGGCTGAAATCCGGCATGGTCAGTGGCGGCAGACTTTGCGGCACATCACCAACAATTTTGACCCCCTTATCGGCCAGACCAAGATACCAGGTCGCCGCCGTGGTGGCGAAAACGGCAAAGACCGGCCCTGCCTTGGTCAGGACATCCGCAGCCCGTACGCCAAGGCCAAGTTTACGTAAAGTGGGTTTAAGGCCCTTACGCACCCAAAAAAGAAAGCCGGTGGCACAAATGCCAATGATCAGGGTCGTCTGATTGGTTTCGGGAATATGCGCAATCAAAGAGGTCACAATTTCCCAAAGGTTATGGCCGCTGGCATCCACACCAAGGATGTGTTTGAGCTGACTGGCGGCAATGATCATGCCCGATGCGGTAATAAAACCCGCAATCACCGGATGTGACAGGAAGTTGGCCAAAAAGCCCAGCTTGAACACCCCCATCGCAAGCAGGATCGCCCCGGAAAGAACCGCAAGTGTCAGGGCAGCCAGTGCGTAACCCATGGTACCGGTTTCGGCAATATTGCCCACCGCCGCTGCCGTCATCAGGGACACAACCGCCACCGGGCCAACCGCAAGTGCGCGGCTGGTGCCAAAGATGGCATAAAGAATGATCGGCGCGATGGAGGCATAAAGCCCTGCCTCGGGCGGCAGACCAGCCAACAGCGCATAGGCAAGCGATTGCGGGATCAGCATGATCGTCACGATCACGGCTGCAATCATGTCATTGCCAAAGGCCGTCCTGTCATAGGTCTGTCCCCAGTCAAAAATCGGGACATATTTCCGAAGCATGTTAAGGCGCATCAGTCGATCTCTTGAATAAGAGTGGGTCCAAGGCAGCGGTTTCACTGCCTCGGACGAAGGGTATTTTAGGTGCTGCTGACTTTTTCAGGCTTTGCCAGCCATTCCTTGCCACGCAGCATCGCCTTCCAATAAATCGGCGGCAGCAGCTTTTCCTTAAGCAACCAGGCAAGGTGCGAAGGTTTGGTACCGTCGATCAGCCATTTCGGGAAGGACGGCAAAAGCGTTCCGCCATAACCGAATTCGGCCAGAACAATGCGACCGCGTTCGACGGTGAGCGGGCAGGACCCATAACCGTCATACTGCGCCACCGGGGATTTGCCATCGATATCGGCAACCACATTTTCGGCCACAACCGGGGCCTGTTTGCGGGCCGCAGCAGCCGTTTTGGCATTGGGCGCATTCATCACATCGCCCAGCGACCAGATGTTGGTAAATGACTTGTGGCGAAGGGTCGCCTGATCGACATCCACCCAGCCAGCAGCATCTGCCAGCGGGGACACACGAATGAAGTCCGGTGCCACCTGCGGCGGGCAGACATGGATCATGTCAAAGGACTTCTCAATACGTTCAACCTTGGTGTCGGGTTTGGCCACATCGAACCAGGCCTTTTTCGCCTGACCATCAATCGCCACCAGATTGTGGAAGAAATCAAGATGTGCATCATATTTCTTCACATAGCTTTCAAGCGCCGGGACATAGTCCTTTACCCCGAACAGCACGCCACCGGCATTACAGAAATCAATATCAATGTTCTTCAGAACACCACTGCGGTGCCAGTGATCGGCCGAGAGATACATCGCCTTTTGCGGCGCACCGGCGCATTTGATCGGCATGGGCGGCTGGGTAAAGATCGCCTTGCCTTCGCGCATCGAGGAAACCAGTTCCCACGTGTAAGGGGCAAGATCATAACGATAGTTTGACGTCACACCATTACGGCCCAGCGTCTCGACCAGACCTTCAACCCTGTTCCAGTCAAGTTTGAGCCCCGGACAAACGATCAGACGGTCATATTTGACCACCCGGCACCCATCAAGGATGACGGCATCGTCTTGCGGTTCGAACGCGGCGACGGCGGCCTTGATCCAGTGCACGCCCTTGGGGATCAACGACCCCATGGTCTGGGCCGTGGTGCTGGCTTCAAACACGCCACCGCCAACCATGGTCCAACCCGGCTGGTAATAGTGAATATCTGCCGGATCTATGACCACGATCTCAAGCCCGGAACGGCGGGCCTGCAGGCTGGATGCCACCGAAATACCGGCAGCACCGCCCCCGATAATCACGACATCGTATTTCGCATCACCCTGATCGGTCGGCGTTTTGCCGCCATTGACAATCCGGCGAACAACACCGCCCATGTCATAGCCAGCCGCCTTGGTGGCGCGAAGGATTTCGCTGGTATCAAGTGTTGCGGCCTGGCTTAGCGACCAAAGCGTTGTCGAACGTGTGCCAGTGCGGCAATAGGCAAAGACCGGTTTGGGCAATTCATCAAACAGGCGGCCGAAGTCACGGGCGTCATCGTCGCTGACCTTGCCCGACACAATCGGCTGATAGCGAACCTCAAGCCCGGCTTCCTTGGCCGCGTTTGAAATCTCTTCAAAGGTTGGCTGATCGGCACCCTCGCCGTCCGGACGGTTACAGACGATGGACCGGAAGCCGCGCTTGGCGATTTCCATGACATCGTCTGCAACGATCTGCGGGCTGACAGAGAACCCGTTACTTATTGTTTTGATTTCCATGGCTTTTCCTCACCTGAGTGTTGATCAAAGCCCGTTTACCGGGACTTTCAGCATTTTCTTGCCGCTGCCATCGGTCGGCACCTGACCGGCGCGCATATTGACCTGAAGCGACGGGATGATCAGACGCGGCATATCAAGCTGTGCATCACGCTCGGTGCGGAACTTGATGAAGTCTTCGCGGGTTTTGCCTTCGCCAACGTGGATGTTGTGCTTTTTCTCTTCGCCGACGGTGGTTTCCCACTTGATATCACGGCCATTGGGGCCGTAGTCGTGGCACATAAACAGGCGCATATCGTCGGGCAGCGCGAGGAGTTTCTGGATGCTGTCATACAGCGTCCCGGCATCACCACCCGGGAAGTCGGCCCGTGCCGAACCGCCATCGGGCATGAACAAGGTGTCACCGACAAAGGCGGCATCGCCCATGACATGGACCATGCAGGCCGGGGTGTGGCCCGGGGTATAGATGGCAAAACAGGTCATGGAGCCGACCTGATAGGTATCACCATCTTCAAACAGGCGATCAAACTGACTGCCATCGCGCTGGAATTCGGTGCCTTCGTTAAACACCTTGCCAAAGGTGTCCTGAACAACCGTGATCTTGCTGCCGATGCCAAGTTTGCCGCCGAGCTTTTCCTGAATATAGGGTGCTGCCGACAAATGGTCGGCATGGACATGGGTTTCGATAATCCATTCCAGCTCAAGGCCGTTATCCTTGATAAAGGCAATGATGTTGTCGGCGTGGGCAAAGGTGATCCGACCCGCCGCATAATCGATATCCATCACGGAATCGACAACCGCACAGGCGTTGCTTTCCGGGTCCTTGACCACATAGCTGATCGTGTTGGTATCTTCGTCGAAAAAGGCGGTAACTTCCGGTTTTATCGACATGTTTACCGGGTATGCAGACATGTGTTCCTCCTAAACAACTGCCTCCGCGCGGCCTTATGAGCAGCCTGCAACGGATGGATTTGCGATGTCCCATGTCCGCCGGGATTGCGGGCGAAACATCTGGGTATATTGTTTATTTTAAGAGTTCGCGATTTGCGCTTCAGTGATGAAGTCACCAAACATCGCAACATTAACAACTAATAATTCTAAAGTTGTAGAGCTGCCGGTCTTGGTACAGATTTCCTAGCTATTCGCGAGATTTTCCAATGGCATGCGCTCAATCAGCCGGATGGTGCCGCGCGATTGTTCGATCCAGCCGCGGCGCTGGAATTCCTGAAGCTGGCGCGAGATCACTTCACGGGCAGAGCCCAGTTCGACGGCCAGTTTCTGATGGGTTGCCGAGACCGTATCATTGTCCCCGGCCAGTTCGATCAGCTTGTGGGCTAGGCGGATATCAAGTTTCTGGAATGCGATTTCCTCGATCACCATGAACAGGTCGGTGATGCGTTTGGAATAAGCGGTAAAGACAAACTGGCGGAACTCGATTGAATCCGAGACAAGCTTGTCAAACACTGTGCGCGGAATTGCCACCGCGCGGGTTTCGGTTTCGGCAATCCCCTCTGCCGAGTAATCCTCGTAAGCCAGAAGGCAGGCCGTGGTCAGAACACAGCTTTCCCCGGCATGGACGCGATAGAGCACGATTTCACGGCCGGTATCGGATGTTTGCTGGACACGCACAGTGCCATCAAGCAGCAACAACAGGTTTTCCGGCGACTTGCCCGGTCCGAAAATGACCGTATTGGCAGGAACCGTCACGATCTTGCTTTCTTCGACAAGGTAGGATCGGATGGCATCGGGCAAACGTGACAGCCCCGGAAACTGGTCGATCCAACTCAAAACCTTATCCCCCTTGAAAGCATGGATTAAAACTACATCACGTTCGATGTAAAAGTAAATTGTCCCCGATGCAACTGTACTTTGGAATATCTATGAAAACGGGCAGCATGTTGCTGCCCGTGCTATGAAGATATGGCGTGATGATGTGATGAATGCGCCTTACCCGGTTTTCTGTGGCGGGATGTGCAGATTGCCCTTCCCGTCAATTTCCCAGAATGGATTAAACGCGACTTCCCACGCATGGCCGTCGGGGTCTCGGAAATAACCGGAATACCCACCCCAGAAGACCTTCTCGGCCGGTTTCTGGATTTTGGCCCCGGCTTTTTTCGCCTCCGCCATCACCTGATCGACTTCTTCTTCGCTGCGCGCGTTATAGGCCAGTATCAAACCGGCAAAGCTTGCACCGGTATCATCATCAAACTGACCATCTTCCTTAAGCGCATCGCGCCCGAACAGGCCAAGGGCAAGACCGTTGGACAACTGATAAAACACCACCTGCCCTTCAACCATTTCGGTCATCTGCCAGCCGAGGCCACCTTCGTAAAAGCGACGCGACCGATCCAGATCCGCAACACCGAGAGTAATCAGCGAAACACGCTGTTCCATGCTAAGCTCCTTGCTGTGCGCACCCAAAACCCGCGCGAGATTAACACAGCGCGATAACCCCGCCGAGCATGGACTCGACCTAACGGGCAATTTCGCACTGCAATAGATGCGCAATTTTATTGCGCGTAAATCGGTACCGGAATAAGTAAATATTAAGTTGACCCAACGTCAACAGATGCAATCAGGCGTTTTGCATAGTGCGATGCGAGTTCGTTTTGAAAAAAGGTCAGTATTTATTACCATTTCAAGGTCAGGCATTGGTCCCGCACACCAAACCTGAAACATAATTTACAGGTCATACCGAAACACTGCACAAACACCCATATCAATAAATGCAGTGCATTGGGCGCGAAATGACCCCGCATATCAGAGAGATCCGAGGGAGACCGGTCATGGCACAACATTTGGCGGCAGTTCAACTCGACGATAAATATACGCTTGAGGAAGGCCGTGTTTACCTGACAGGTATTCAGGCACTTGTCCGCTTGCCCTTGATGCAGCGCCAGCTTGATGCGCGCGCAGGGCTGAATACTGCCGGGTGCATTTCAGGGTATCGCGGATCGCCGCTTGGTGGTCTTGATCAGCAGTTATGGCGTGCCAAGAAGTTCCTGACCAAACAGCAGATCGAATTTCAGGCCGGCGTAAACGAAGACCTTGCCGCCACCGTCGTCTGGGGTAGCCAGCAGGTCAATATGTACAAGGATGCCAAATATGATGGTGTCTTTGGCATGTGGTACGGCAAGGGACCCGGTGTTGACCGGTCCGGTGACGTTTTCAAACACGCCAACTATGCCGGCACGTCCAAGCATGGTGGTGTGCTGGTTCTCGCCGGTGATGACCACAGTTGCAAATCATCCACCCTGCCCCATCAGACCGAATATGCCTTTATCGATGCGCAGATCCCGGTTCTGAACCCGTCCGGCGTTCAGGACATTCTGGATTACGGCCTGCATGGCTGGGCGATGAGCCGCTATTCCGGTTGCTGGGTGGCGATGAAAACCATTGCCGAGACAGTCGAAAGTTCGGCTGCCGCCGATGTCGCGCCCGATCGGATCATGCCTGTCATCCCGACTGATTTCGACATGCCCGAGGGCGGCCTGCATATCCGTTGGCCCGACACGCCCAAGGAGCAGGAACATCGCCTGATGAAATACAAGCTGTATGCCGCATTGGCATATGCGCGGGCGAATAAGCTGAACAAAACCGTGATCGATAGCCCGAATGCGCGGCTTGGCATCATTACGACCGGCAAGGCCTATCTTGATGTCATGCAGGCCTTCGATGACCTTGGCATTTCCGAAGAAGACGCCGCCAAGATCGGTATTCGTGTCCTGAAAGTCGGCATGAGCTGGCCGCTCAACCGTGATGACGTACGCGAATTCGCCATGGGACTGGAAGAAATCATCGTGGTCGAGGAAAAGCGCGCGGTGATGGAAAACCAGGTCAAGGAACAGCTTTATAACTGGCGCGAAGATGTCCGCCCCCAGGTCATCGGCAAGTTCGATGAAAAGGGTGAATGGATCCTGCCATCCATGGATGAACTGACCCCGGCACGGGTTGCCGTGGTTCTGGCGGAACGCATTAAGCGGTTCTATGACAGCCCGGCCATTCATGAACGCATCGACTGGCTGGCGGAAAAGGAACGCGAAATCGCCGAACCGCGCCCGGATGTGGCGCGCATTCCATGGTTCTGCCCGGGTTGCCCGCATAACAGTTCAACCAAGGTGCCTGACGGCAGTCGCGCCATGGCCGGTATCGGGTGTCATTACATGGTCAACTGGATGGATCGATCCACCGAGACCTTTACCCATATGGGCGGCGAAGGCGCGACCTGGATCGGCCAGGCGCCGTTTACCGATACCAAGCACGTCTTCCAGAACCTGGGTGATGGCACCTACTATCATTCCGGGTCGCTGGCCGTGCGGGCCGCGGTCGCATCGGGTGTGAACATCACCTACAAGATCCTGTTTAACGATGCAGTTGCCATGACCGGCGGGCAGCCTGTTGACGGGCCGCTGACCGTGCCGCAGATCACGCGCCAGATGTATGACGAGGGTGCCAAGCGCATCATTGTTCTGTCCGATGAACCCGAAAAATACCCGATGGGCGCAGACTTCGCGCCGGGTGTTGACGTCCGCCATCGCGATACGCTTGATGACACCCAGAAAGAACTGCGTGAAATCGAAGGCGTTTCAATCCTGATCTTTGACCAGACCTGTGCAGCCGAAAAACGCCGCCGTCGCAAGCGCAAGCTGATGGTGGATCCGCCCAAGCGCGTGTTCATCAATGATCTGGTCTGCGAAGGCTGTGGCGATTGTGGCGAACAGTCCAATTGCCTTGCCGTTGTGCCGGTCGAAACAGAATTCGGCCGCAAACGCGCGATTGACCAATCGGCCTGTAACAAGGATTTCTCCTGCCTCAAGGGCTTCTGCCCAAGCTTTGTCACCATCGAAGGCGGCGAACTTCGCAAACCCGATGCCGCGGCCAAAGGCGATACCGGCATGGATACGGTCTTTGCCAGCCTGCCGCGCCCGACCCTGCCCGATATTGATGATCCGTGGTCGGTTCTGATTACAGGTGTTGGTGGCACGGGCGTTGTCACCATCGGCGCACTGCTTGGAATGGCCGCCCACATCGAAGGCAAGGGTATTGTTGGCCTTGATATGGCAGGTCTTGCCCAGAAAGGTGGGGCGGTTGTCAGCCACATCCGCTTTGCCAACGATCAGAACAAGCTGCATGCCGCGCGCATTCCGGCCGGTGAAGCCAATGTGGTTCTGGGTTGTGACCTTCTGGTTGCGGCAAGCTTCGAGGGGCTTGCCAAAATGCGTCGTAATTTTACCCAGGCGGTGATCAATACCCATGAAACCGTCACCGGGGCCTTTACCCACAACCCGGACTTCGAGCTTAAAACCAACGAACACATGAAGGTCATCAATGATGCCTGCGGTTCTGAGGCAGTGCATTTCGTTGAAGGCAGCGACATCGCCACGCGCCTGATGGGCAATTCGATTGCGACCAACCTGTTCATGCTGGGCGTTGCCTGGCAGCGCGGCCTGATCCCGATCAGTGAAGAGGCGCTTATGCAGGCGATTGATCTTAATGGCGTATCAATTGATATGAACAAGCAGTCCTTCTATTGGGGCCGCCTTTACGCCCATGACCGCAATCGCGTGATCGAGGTTGTCGGCCCGAACGAGGCCGAAGCCCACCCGATTGCAACCGAGCTTTCCGATATCATCGCCAAGCGCCGTGCCTTCCTGACCGATTATCAGAACCAGGCCTATGCGGATCGCTTCAGCACCCTTGTTGACAAAGTTGCAGCAGCCGAGAAGCGCCTTGGCGATGAGGATGATCTGGCCCGGGCAGTTGCCAAATATTACTTCAAACTGCTGGCCTATAAGGACGAGTATGAAGTGGCGCGTCTTTACACCGATCCGGCATTCATGAAGAAAGTCACCCAGACCTTCACCGGTGATTACAAGATCAACTTCCACCTTGCCCCACCGTCGCTTGCCAATGCCGACCCGGAAACCGGCAAACCACAAAAATCGGTTTACGGTCCGTGGATGATGTCGGCGTTCCGCATGCTCGCGAAACTGAAGTTCCTGCGTGGCACCAAACTTGATCCGTTTGGCCGCAACCCGGAACGCAAGGTCGAACGCCAGTTGATCACCGATTACGAAAAACTGGTGGCCGAGGTCCTTGATGGCCTGACCCAAGACAATGCCCGCATTGCCAAGGCGTTGCTGGCCCTGCCCGAACACATTCGTGGTTACGGGCACGTCAAGGAAGACCACATCAAAAAGGTCAAGGCACGCGAAGCCGAACTACTGGATCAGTTCCGCAACCCGCCCGAACACCTCAAGGCAGCGGAATAAACCTGCACTCTTCCAACATCAAAGGCCCCGGAACATCCGGGGCCTTTTTGGGTTATGTCTGTCAGGAAACGAAAATCGGGTCCTTGCCATCACCGCGCAGACGCGCAGCTGCCGTTTGACCAAACGAAATCAGAAGCTTTTTGCGGCGCGCAGCCGAAAGCCTGGTTTCGTGACTTTGGCGGATGATGGCGGCCTCAAACCGGTCCGCAACGATCAGTCCGACATCCTCCGGTATCAAATCCTTCGGGAAGTGCATCGGTACGGCAAAATAGAACCGGTCACAGTAATCAAGATAGCTTTGCCACTTCTGATCAACGCGGAAATCCTCGGCCGATGATTTGACCTCAACGGCCCAAAGCTGGCCCTTTGGACCAAGGGCCAGCACATCGAGCCTGCGTCCATTGCCCAGACGCAACTCCGTCAGGCAGGCCATCTGATGGTGATATAAAAGCCGACAGACACCTTCGGTGACCTCAGCCGTGATTTCGGGGCGGGATATCATTTATTCAGCGAACCACAATAAATGTCAGATTCGTAAGACTAAAAAATTTACCTCCAAATTCAATGTCATTATGCTGCCCGACAGAATTCGGAAGGGGATCAAAAGCCTATGCTGCGCAATTTGGTTGCGAAACTAAAACCACTTGGCAAATCACAGATTTTCTGGTGTGTGCTTGGTGCCACGATATGTCTGGTTTGGATGGGAACTCTCAAGGAGACAGAACACCCTGACTACGCGGACGCCAGTCAATACATAGGAAGTGCAATAAACATTGCAAAACATGGTATTGTTAACGACGGATTGCACGCTCCAAATGAGCCCGTTGTCCCCTCGATCAGCCGTGAACCGGGCTATCCACTACTACTTTCCGTCGTGTTCCAGCTTGACGATAGCTTGGACAAAATTACTCGTGACTGCTTGTACAAAGGCGGATGCGGGAAAGAACCATATGTTATGGGCAAGTGGACGAACCGTTTACTCATCGTAGCAGCCGGTTTTGTGATGTTTTTTGCCGTTCGTGGAATCACAGAAAGTCCGTTTGCTGCAGTTTTTGGTGGGATGCACATTTGGTTAAACCATCAGGCGCATAAAAATCATGACTATATGATCTCTGACCCATTGGCATTATTCCTTGCAAGTCTTCTCGTGTTCTCCATCGTTTGGGCGTGGAAGAGGTCCAACCCGGTTGCGTGGATATTCCCAGCTGCGGTCTTTGTATCGCTTGCCTTCACTAAAGCTGTTTACATCTATTTCCTTCCCCTTGCTCTGATTGCGGGTCTGATTGTTACGATACTTGGCAAAAGCACCTGGCGGTCTTCACTTTCGAAGCTATTTGTATTTGCATTCGTCGGAATCACACCAATTCTTCTTTGGATGGACCGAAACCATGATATCACCGGTCGCTATCAGTTCACTGACAGTCGGGGTGGTATTGCGTTAAGTACCCGTGTCGTATTCAACGATATGGACTTTGTTGACTACCTTGCTGCTTTCACTTACTGGACACGTGGCGCCGGCGATGGATGGGCAGAGGATCTATTTCCACCTGAAGTAGTGCAACCGTTTGGCTGGTATGAAGAGAATGGCTATTATCTCCGCGGTCAGTTGGGCTTCGGCAAACGTGTAAATGAAATCGTAGAAACTGAAGGATTGACTAGAGTTGAGGCCGCAGACAAGGCAGAGAAAGAACTCAAAGACGCCATTTTGTCGCACCCGATCAAGCACATTGTCACCACTTTGCCGCTCATATATCGCGGAATTTGGATAGACGAGTTCGCGGTTATTACTTTTCCATCGTTCATTGCGTTATTGGTTTACGCCCTAAAGCGCAGGAAGCCCCTATTGATAGCAGTCCTGCTACCTTCCTTGTTCTCACTGGTATTTTATGCGACCTTCAGCTTAAATGTAGCACGCTACCAGATGACGGCGTTGCCCGGTTTTGCTATCGCATTTGCATTTTTCGCACTTTGGATGAGAGAAAAGGTTCAAAAATGGCGAACTAACCGCCAAATGACATCGGCATCGGCGGAGGAAAATCAAAATGTCTGATGGCGATGTGATCCAGTCAGACGCGATCTATGAGCATGCGCGTATCGCGATATTGCTTCCGTGCTACAATGAGGGGAAAGCAATCTCTCATGTAATTGCATCTTTCCGAAACATCGTGCCCTCCGCGCAAATCGTCGTGATCGACAACGCATCAAAAGATGACACTGCAGAGAAGGCTATGGCCGCCGATGCTATAGTGATCCGAGAGGATTTACCTGGAAAAGGCAATGCAGTTCGTCGAGGGTTCTCTGAAGTCGAGGCCGATATATATGTAATGGCCGACGGGGACGGCACTTACGACGCAAGGGCTTTGCCGCAACTTATCAATAAACTTGTCGAGGATCGCCTCGATATGGTTGTAGGGACGCGGGCGGAGAAAGAGCAGGCTGCATACAGGAGCGGACATCGGATCGGAAACCGATTGTTTAACACTGTTTTTGCCAAACTGTTCGGCACAAGGTTTACTGATATATTTTCTGGCTACAGGGTATTTTCCCGGCGCTTTGTTAAAACTTTTCCTGCGATATCGACTGGATTTGAAATCGAAACAGAAATCTCTGTTCATGCGATCATGTTACGGGCACCAGTCGCGGAAATCCCCACGTCTTATGGCGCACGCCACGAAGGCACAGAGAGCAAACTGCGCACATACCGCGATGGGATCCGGATCCTGAGCAGGATCCTTTTGTTCACAGCAACCCATAAACCATTTGTTTTCTATGGCCTTATTGCGGCTTCGCTTGCAACATTGTCGGTACTATTGGGCATTCCGCTAATCCTAGAATTTCTAGAAACTGGTGCTGTCTACCGGTTGCCAACAGCGGTCCTCACTGTTGGCATCATGATTTCAGCAATTTTGAGCTTTGTTACAGGTGCCATCCTGTCCAATATCGGCATAGGTCAGTGGGAAGTGAAGAGACTTTCCTATCTAATGCATACAGATCGGCTCGATGAAATTCGCGCCGCACTAACAGTCCTCAGGGAAAAATGATCAACCGTTCTTTGATCGACAAGGCATTGCGGTTTGCGATTGTAGGATCACTCGGTTTCTTAACCGACGCAGGTCTACTTTGGGTTGCGACTAACAAGTTCGGCCTTGATCCTTACAGCGCGCGCCTAGTATCATTCTCAACTGCTTTACTAACAACTTGGCTACTCAACAGCCAGTTTACATTCAAAAGTCCGAAACGAAGGACAAAAAGTCAGTTTACTGGTTACGTTGTTGTTCAGGTCACTTCATTTTTTTTGAACTACGCTCTGTACAGTTTGCTTGTTTGGCAAGGTGTAGCAACGCCTTTAGTATCGTTGTTGTTCGCTGCGATCATTTCAATGTTCTATAGCTTCACTGCAGTGAACATTTGGGTATTTGGAGATCGTCGACAATAAAAAAGGGCCCTGAGATGGGCCCTTTCTTTTGCAATTTCACCGCAATCAGCTCATACCCAGCGCACGTTTGTAGACTTCCAGGATTTCTTCCTGTTCGGTGCGCTCGTGGTCTTCCATTTTGCGCAGACGAATGATCTGGCGCAGGATTTTCACGTCATAGCCAAGCGCCTTGGCTTCGCCATACACTTCCTTGATGTCAGCCATCAGGTTGGCTTTTTCTTCTTCAAGGCGTTCGATACGCTCGACATAACTCGCAAGCTGATCGGCTGCGATACCACCGACTTCGGTCATCAATTCTTCTCCGATGATGGATTGCACAGCGGATATCCGATGCGCGGAATTCAAAGGGCCCAAACCCGTTTCGGCGCGACGATACTCAATGCATTCGTCGCTGACAAGCCGTTAGAGTCTGCTCCGATTAGCTTGCATCGCTTTTGTTCGTGTTTGGCGAATCTGTTTGGCAAGGCACAGCGCGAAGAGCGATGTGGAGCATCGTTCAAGCGGTGTAACGCAGCGAAACATCGCCAAACCGAACCCTTCGGGCCGGGACATTCATCCGCCCCGCAGCGTCACGGATCTGGATCGTAGCACCGCTACGCCCTGCGATCCATTCCTTGCCGGACAGAAGAATGTCCTCGGCAAAACGATGCAAGATAATCGGAGCAGACTCTAGGTCTCCGATCTTGCGTGCGGGTCTGTACGCTCGATCAGGACATCCGCCACCGCAACCAGTGCATCCTTTGGCGTCGCACCCAGTTCGATTGCCCCGTCATAGATTTCGCGCTGTCGGCGGGCACTTGTGCCGCGCTTGACGATGGTGCGGGCATGTTCGACTTCATCAACACAGCCAAAGAATTCGGCATCGGGTCGAATGAGTTCGAGGATCTCTTCCAGCAGATCGGCATAGGGCACGATTTCACCTCGGCCAAAGTCGATCAGCCCGGCCTTTTCACCCGGATCGCTGCCGTAACGGCATGCCCGCCAGCGGTTTTCACGCACCAGCATATTGGCATAAATCCGCCAGCGCTGATTATTGCGCCGCAAACGATACAGCATGCGCATCACACATCGCGTAATCGATGCCACACAGACCGCGTCTTCAAGATCAGTACAGACATCAGCAATTCGCATTTCAAGGGTCGGCCAGCGATCAGAGGGACGCAAATCCCACCACAACTTGGTTCCATCCTCGATCACGCCGGCATTGATCAGCATATCGACATGGCGGCGATATTCCGCCCACGAGCCAAACACTTCCGGAAGACCCGTGCGCGGCAGGTTGTCAAACACCGACAATCGGAAAGTCTGAAGGCCGGTTTCCTTGCCCCGCCAGAAGGGTGAACTTGTGGTCAGGGCCAAAAGATGGGGCAAAAAATAGCTCGCCTGTGCCATCAGTTCGATGCGCAGATCATCATCTTCGATGCCAACATGGACATGCATGCCGCAAATCAGCAACCGATCCACAACCGTGCGCAGATCACGCGCGATGGTGTTGTAACGTTCGCCATCGGTATGCTTCTGGTCGTCCCACTGCGCAAAGGGATGGGTCGAAGCCGCCAGCAGCGCCATGTCATATTTTGCCGCCACCTCGGAAAGCGTGCTGCGCATATGAATAAGCTGCTCGCGCGCTTCAAGTGCGCTGTTGCACACTTGGCTTCCGGTTTCGACCTGACAGCGCATGAATTCGCTGGAAACCTGATCGCCAAGCTTTGCCTTGGCGTCCTTGAGAAATTCGGCAGGCGGGTCTTTGGCAAGGTCGCGGGTTTCGCGATCCACGAGCCAGAATTCTTCTTCTATGCCGATGGAAAATCCCGGTTCGCGTGCGCTGGCCCCTGCCAAATCAGTCTCTCCTGATCTTGTATAGGTTTGGATCCGCAAGGATATCGACGAAGGCATCGCCAAGGATCTTCGCCCATTTTTCACATCCTTCGTCAGTATCAATCAGATCCTGACGAATTTCAATCGACACACAGGGAAGACCAGCCGCCTCGCCATGGTGATCAATCGTGTAATCAGCCAGATGCTGGCCGGAATAAGGTTCATTGTCGCCAATGGTCAGGTCCGGGTTCTGCGCACGAAGCGTTTCAAGCAACGGCACCGGAATACGATCATCCTGATCCCACAACACGCCAATCTCCCACGGGCGTTCAAAGCCCTGAAATACCGGTGTGAAGCTGTGAATGGCAATCAGGGCCGGTGCGATTTTGTGCGCGTGGAACGTCGCAATCTGTTCTTCGATTGCCCAATGGTAGGGCAGAAAGATTTCGCGGATGCGTTTCATATGTTCGCTGGGCGAGACATTCTTGTTGCCAGGCACGACGGTCTGATCCGCAATTTCGGGCATCCCCGTCGGGTCCCAAAGCTGTCGGTTGCAATCGATCACAAGACGCGAATATCCACCCAGAACTGCGGGGCAATCAAATCGCTCGACCAGAATTTCAGTCACCTTGCGTGCGCCGATATCCCAGCCGATATGGCGTTTGCGTTCTTCGTCGGGCAGGCCAAGAGTCCCAAGACTTTTGGGCACTTCGCGGGACGCATGATCGCACACAAAAAGTGAATGACCCTTGCCGTTCTCGTTCAAGATTTCAAACGGGGCGGGATCATCATGGCCCAAAAGGGACCCGGATTGGTTCGGCACGCGTGTTCTCCTGAAAATCGGTGGCCTTGGATACTGGCAAGTCAGACGGGGGCTTCATCCCTTGGCACGACTGGTTAAAGGACCATCGCAACCACAAGGCAGAAGCACCAACCGGCACCTGTTGAACTATCAATTTATCACCGCCGAGACAAGATTACGCTGCAATAAGCCGCCTTGGGCTCATACGACGCTTTGCGTCCATCGCAAACATCCCGTAAAATGGTATGACCATTGCGCGGAGATACACAGAAATCGTTGCATTGGCTTAGAAAAACACGATGGGAGACAACCCAACATGCCGTCTGCAAAGACGCTTCAGGCACAAGATGATCCGGAAACCAAGCGCCCCAAACGGGTCGCTGATCAGGTTGCCGATCAAATTCTTGAAAAAATCTCAGATGGCATTTTCCTGCCAGGAGACCGCCTGCCCGGTGAACGCCAGCTTGCCGAAAGCATGTCGGTCAGCCGTGTATCCGTGCGCGCAGCGCTGCAAAAACTCAAGACCCGCGGGTATCTGCGTGCGGTTCAGGGCGGCGGCACGGAAATCCTTTCATCAACCGGGATCGACATGGACACGGCCATGACCGATCTGGTGCGCGATTCGATCAGCAATCTGCGTGATCTGCAGGAAATCCGTTGCACACTTGAAACATGGGCCGCAAGACGTGCTGCCATAAATGCCAGTGACGAGGATATAAAACTTCTGCGCATGGCCTTTCGTCAGGCACATGATCCAAGGCGGGCAGCCAAACATCGTGCGGATGACGATCACCGACTGCATATGATGATTGGCCGGGCAACCGGATCGATCATTTATTATCACGTGATGAAAATGCTGCATGATGTCCTGCAAGCGGCCCTGACCGAAATCCGATTTAACGGTATGGCCGGGCCTACATTTGACCGAATGGTGCAAGAACATCATCGCGCCATTATCGAAGCAATTGCTGCCCATGACCCGGACGCGGCAGAAAAGGCAATGTCCGATCACCTGCAGGCGGTCATCGACTTCTTCAAAAGCGCATCCGACAAACAAGCGACCTAAGCCCCGCCCCCACTTGGCCAAAAACCTATTCAGGGAAACCCGACATGACGACCTCGCGCGAAAAACTTCTGGCTTTGATGGACGCTGCATTAAAGGCCGCCGATCCGGGGGTTCAAATCCCGCGCAATTTGCCCGAACCGCCCAAGGGCAAGACCATCGTCATTGGGGCAGGCAAGGCATCGGCCAATATGGCGCGCGCGTTCGAGAAAGCCTGGAAAGGTGACGTCGAAGGTCTGGTCGTCACCCGCTATGGCCATGCGGTTGAGTGTGATCAGATCGAAATTGTCGAGGCATCCCACCCTGTCCCCGACGCAGCCGGCGAGAAGGCCGCAAAGCGGATCCTTGACATCGTTTCCGATGCGGGTCCGGAGGATCTGGTTGTCTGCATGATTTCCGGGGGTGGATCGGCGCTTCTGGCCCTGCCCGGTCCGGGTTTGACGCTTGAAGACAAACAGGCGATCAGCAAGGCGCTGTTGCGCAGCGGGGCCACCATTTCGGAAATGAACTGTGTGCGCAAACACCTGTCGGCCATCAAGGGGGGGCGCTTGGCCAAGGCATGTGCGCCTGCGCGCATGGTGACATATCTTGTATCCGACGTTCCCGGTGATGATCCGGCGATCATTGCGTCTGGCCCGACGGTGTCTGATCCGACGACCGGACAGGATGCGCTTGATATCATCCGCCATTATCAGATCGAAATTCCGCAGGCTGCCAAGGATCTCTTGCAAAGTGCAGAGGACGAAACCATCAAGCCGGATGATCCCTGCTTTGAGGGCCATGAAACCATCATGCTGGCCCGCCCGCAGGATAGCCTTGAGGCCGCATCATCGGTTGCGCGCGACATGGGGCTGAATGCCGTCATCCTTGGCGACGCCATCGAGGGTGAGGCCCGCGAAGTCGCCATCGTCCATGCCGGGATTGCCCATCAGGTTGCAAATCACGGCCAACCTGCAGCAAAGCCATGCGTTTTGCTGTCGGGCGGTGAAACCACCGTCACCGTGCGTGGCAAGGGTGGCCGTGGCGGACGCAATAGCGAATTTTTGCTGTCACTTTTGCTGCAACTTCGTGATCAACCGGGCTTTTGTGCGCTGGCAATTGATACCGATGGCATTGACGGCAGCGAGGACAATGCGGGCGCCATCATGGATGCCCAAAGCTGGCAAACCGCGCAGAAGGCAGGCATCGATCTTTGGGAATATCTGGACAATAACGACGCCTATAGCGCGTTTGCCAAGATTGATGACCTGCTGGTGACCGGACCGACCCTGACCAACGTCAATGACTTCCGGGCCATTCTGATTGAATAGGTCCCGGTCCGAAGACTGAACAAGAAGACCGGTCAGGCACCCGGTTTTGGCATCCATGGACGCACCCAGCCAAGCCCGTCTTCGGTCTTGCCATGCGGTTTGTATTCGCAGCCGATCCAGCCTTCATAGCCAATGCGATCAAGCATATAGAACAGGAAGGGGTAATTCAGTTCCCCACTATCGGGTTCGTGTCGACCGGGCGCACCTGCGACCTGAACATGGGCGATACTGTCGATATGCTTATCGAGCCGCGCGGCAATGTTCCCGCCGACAATCTGGGCGTGATAGATGTCGAACTGCAGTTTCAGGCGCGGGTGATCAAGCTGTTCAAGGATCACCGCCGCCTGCTCAACTGAATTAAGCAGATAACCCGGCATATCCAGTGGATTGATCGGCTCGATCAGGATATCCACCCCGGCCTGATCGGCAAGGTCCGCAGCATAAAGCAGGTTATCGCAGTAAAGCCGGGCGAGTTCACCGGAATCTTCGCCCTTGCCCATCAAACCCGCCATACAATGGAGCATCTTGCAATCGGTGGCCGCCGCATAATCAAGGGCCTTTACGACAGAGTCTCGAAACGCGTCCTCGCGCCCCGGACGACAGGCAAGACCACGGTCACCCGCCTCCCAGTCACCGACCGGCAGGTTAAACAAAACCTGTTCCAGGCCGTTCTCATCAAGAAGCGATTTGACCGTGGAGAGCGGCATGTCATAGGCGCCGATATACTCCACCCCCACAAAGCCTGCTTCTGCGGCCGCGGCAAACCGTTTTTCAAACGGCAGTTCGGCAAACAGGAACGAAAGGTTGGCGGTAAAGCGGGGCATGATCCATCCACAAGAATGATTGACGATGCCCCATGGTTTCCGATGCAGGCCGCAAGGTCAATCGGCAATCCGGGGCGAAGATGCCACCTCGCGCATAATCCAGTCCCCGAATGCTTCTACCTCGCGAAGGTTCTCACCCCGGCCGGTATGCACATAATGATAATAATGGCCTTTGATTTCCGGTCCAAATGGCATCACCAGCAATCCTGCGTCAATTTCTGCGCGCACCATCACCGGACTGCCCAAAACGACACCTTGGCCTGCAATCGCCGCCTGAATGGCGTGACTGTCATCGGAAAAACTGATGCCCGCGTCTGGCAGGCAATCAGACCTTTCTGCCACCTGCCCCCATCTTTGCCATGTCGGGGTCGCATCATCGGGACGTAGCCAGTCAAAATGCAGCAAAGTCGCATTGCGCAAGTCTTCCGGTTTTTGCAGGCCCAATGCCGGACTGCAAAGTGGCACGAACTGTTCGCGAAACATCTTGTGCGCAACCAATCCCGGATACGGGCCGACACCATAACGAATGGCCGCATCCGCGACGCCACCGGCAAGGTCGACGGCCTCTGGGGACGTATGAAGTCGCAAATGGATGTCGGGATGCGCCGACTGAAATCGCGGCAGGCGCGGCAACAGCCATTTTGCAGCAAAGGATGGGATGACCGAAACCGTCATGCTGCGCGATACCGGGCGGTTTCGTATGCGATCAATGGCCTTGGCAAAGGATGAAAAGCCATCACGCAAGACCGGATATAGCTCCTGCCCGACATCGGTCAGGACAACCTGCCGTGGCTTGCGATCAAACAACCGGACACCAAGCGTCTCTTCGAGAAGACGTATTTGATGACTGACCGCTGTCGGCGTCACGCCAAGCTCGGATGCGGCCTGTTTAAAGCTTTGATGGCGGGCTGCGGCTTCGAAGGCGCGCAGGGTCGCAAGCGGCGGCAAGGACATATGAATGAATACAACTCATCTATTGGCTGAGGAATTCGATTTTGCCGTGTGAATGAAATTCGGTCAATCCTTGACCATCAAACCAAATCACAGATGAGCCAATTTCATCACATGGAGAACATGATGACCAGAATTCTTCATATCGACAGCAGCGCCCGCCCGGGGCGTTCCGATCAGAAACCGCATGGTTCGCACACGCGCCGCCTCACCGCACAATTCATCCAGAACTGGCTGGCAAAACGCCCGAACACGGAAATCATCTATCGCGATGTCGGCGCAAACCCGCCACAGCCGACCACGGGCGACTGGGTCCACGCGGCTTTTACCAAACCCGAGGATCGTGAAACCTGGATGCACGCAGCGCTGCGCGAAAGCGATCAACTGGTTGATGAGCTTCTTTCAGCTGACATCATTGTCGCCGGGGTACCGATGTATAATTTCGGTATGCCCGCACAAATGAAGGCGTGGGTCGATAACATTGTCCGTGTCGGCCGGACATTCGGTTTTGACCGAACCCGTGGTGACGTCCCCTACTGGCCGATGATTGACGGCAACAAATCAATTGTCGCTCTGTCATCGCGCGGCGACTATGGCTATGGGCCTGACGGGCGTATCGCGCATATGAACTTTGTCGAGGGCGGGCTGTTTACCCCGCTTCAGTATATCGGGATCACCGATCATTACGGCGCCGCGATTGAATATGACGAGTTTGCCGACGAACGCACCCAGGCCTCCATTCATGCTGCAGAACAAGAGGTTCTCGGACTTGTCGACCAGCTCCTGGCCAAACACAGCGATATAAAGGCCGCATGATATTTTGTGCGGGAGGGCCTGACCTTCCCGCCAATTTGCGTAAATGCCTGCCCGGGTATCTGATGGATTTCACACCACAGGCCAAGACATGGAAAGCATGGCACGTTATAAGCGGGGTCGCTGATCGGTTATCACGACAAAAGGACTGACCATGAATAACGCATTCACCCTTCATCCGCAGCTTGCCGCCGACACCACTTTGGTCACCGACGGGCCGCTTTCACATGTTCTGTTGATGAATGATGCGCGTTATCCGTGGCTTATTCTGGTGCCCAAGCGCCCCGACCTTGTCGATTATGATGACCTGAGCGCGGAAGACCGCAAAATTCTGGGCGATGAAGTCTCGGCAGTTTCAAATATCATCAAGCGCCGCTTCGACGCCTTCAAGACCAATGTCGCGATGCTTGGCAATATGGTGCCGCAGCTTCATTGTCATGTGATCGGCCGTTTTAAGGACGACGCCGCATGGCCCGGGCCGGTTTGGGGTATCGGCACCGCCGAACCATATGACGAAGAAGAAGGCCGTGATCGCCTTGCAGCCCTTCGTGCCGATCTGATATCGGCCTTCAAGCATCTTTGAAGGCCATCAGTAATATCGCTACGGCGTAATAAGACGCCACCATCAAAAAGGCCACACCCCATGCCGGATCTGGAACGCGATACGATATTCCTGCTCAAGCCCGACTTCGAAGACCCCGCTTGGCCAAACCAACGCTTTTATTGCTGGCATTGTGCTTTGATTGATGGGGTTCTGGGATCTTTTCCGGACTTGCATGCCGGACTTGATATTCGCCACATCAATTGGCCGCGTCCGCGACAAGATGTGATTGCGCTTTTGGGCGAAGATCACCAGTCACTTCCTGTCATGATCCTGAAGTCCGGCGATACATCATCGCTTCAAACCGGCATCGCAAATGGTCATGCCTTCGTTGATGACAAGGACAACATTTTGCTGGCTTTGAGCGAACGACACGGCTTCCCTGTTCCCCATCCTTGACGCACATCAAGGCGGCCAAGTTTGGAATAATGCAAAAGACGGACAGAACGAATTTTCGGGATGTCCGTCATGCAGCTTGCCCTTTACGAAAAATACGACCTGCGACTGCCGCGCTATACCAGCTATCCGACCGCGCCGCATTTCCATGCCG
>NZ_DBGS01000063.1:0-40163 GCF_002295455.1 Thalassospira sp. UBA848
TGAGGTTGATCACTCCATAGCCAATGGCATCCACCTTCCCGAAGGTGCGCATGAAACAAGTCTGTGGCTGCGCAAGCGCTAGATAACCTCGCTCAGAACCGCAAAAGGCAGCCTATCCGGCTGCCTTTTGCATGTGTGATGGTTATCGTGTGTCAGTTTTTGTAGGGGTCGGCCGCATCGCGCAGGCCATCGCCCAGGAAGTTAAAGGCAAGCACCACGACAACAACTGGGACAACCGGCAACATCAGCCAGGGATAAACCGCGACCGCATTGATGTTTTGCGCTTCATTAAGCAAAACACCCCAACTGGTCACCGGCGCACGAAGCCCCAGCCCGAGGAAACTAAGCGCTGTTTCGCCAAGGATCATGTTCGGGATTGAAAGTGTCACCGATGCGATAAGGTGGCTGGCAAAGTTCGGCAGAAGATGACGCCCGATGATGCGTTTTGGTTTTGCACCCATCAGGCGGGCTGCCAGCGCATAGTCTTCTTCGCGCAGAGCCAAAAGCTTTGACCGCACCGCGCGGGCAAGTCCGGTCCAATCAATCAGGCCCAGAATGATGGTGATACCGAAATAGATCAGGATCGGGCTCCAGGTGACCGGCAAGGCCGCCGATAATGCCATCCAAAGCGGGATTTCCGGCAAGGAGCGAATTACCTCGATCGAACGCTGAGCTGTTGAGTCGACCCAACCACCGTAATAGCCGGCCGCCCCGCCGATCAGAATGCCAAGCAAGAAACTTACCGAAATCCCGACAAGGCCAATGGTCAGCGAAACACGCGCGCCATAGATGATGCGCGAAAACATGTCGCGCCCCAGTCTGTCGGTACCAAATAAGAACAGTGTGCCGTTCTCTGAGGGGCAGATGAAATGGAAGTCCATATCAACCATGCCCCAGAATGCGTACTCATCCCCGGAACAGAAGAAACGAAGCTGTTCAAGCCGGTCAGGGTTAACCGTATAGATCGGCTTGAGCGTTTCCATATCCACCGAGAAATCCGTGCCATAGGTAAATGGCCCAATAAATTCCCCTTCATGGAAAAGATGCACCCCCTGCGGCGGATGGTGGATGTATTCGGAATTGCGCGTTTCCTGTGCATAAGGCGCAATGAATTCGACGATAAAGACCGACGCGTACATAATCGCCAAAATAATCAGCGAAAAATAGGCGAGCCGGTGGCGTTTCAAACGCCACCACATCAATTGCCATTGCGAAGCGAGGAAATACTTTTCCTGCTCTGGCGTGAGTTCCTCGCGGTCCCAGGGATTGAACGGTGCAGTATCAACAAAATGTTGGTTACGCTTTTCTGTTTCCTTGCTCATTTGCCAACCCCTCCCTGCAAGCGGATACGAGGGTCAAGCCAAGCAAGCAAAACATCGGAAACAAACATCCCGACAACGGTCAGCAGTGCTAGAAACATCAGGAACGAACCAGCCAGATACATGTCCTGACTCTGCAAAGCGGTAAGCAACATTGGCCCCGTGGTGGGCAATGACATCACAACCGATACCAGAACCGACCCCGAGACTACCTGTGGCAGGATGTTACCGATATCGGCAATGAACGGGTTAAGAGCCATACGGAGCGGATACTTGAACAATACCTTGGTCGGCGAAAGCCCCTTGGCATGGGCGGTCACAACATACTGTTTGCCCAACTCATCAAGAAGGTTCGCACGCAAACGGCGGATCATGGATGCCGTGCCAGATGTCCCGATAACAACAACAGGCGCCCAAAGATGTTCGACCACCGACATCATCTTGCCCAAGGACCAGCCTTGGTTGATGTATTCCGGGTCCATCAGGCCACCGATAGATGTGCCAAAAACAACGTTGGCATAGTAAAGCAGGATCAGCGCGAACAGGAAGTTTGGCATCGCAAGACCAAGGAATCCCAGCAGGGTAAAGCCATAGTCGCCCCAGCTATATTGCCGGGTTGCGGAATAAATCCCGATCGGGAAGCTGACGATATAGATGAACAGAACCGTGCTGAAATTCAGGACCAGAGACAACCAAAGTCGGTCGCCAACCACGTCGGTTACCGGCAGGTTGTATTCAAAGGAGAACCCAAGATCGCCCTGCAAAAGGCCCCACGCCCATTCGGCGTATTGAATATAAATTGGCTGATCGAGCCCATATTGCCGTTTGAGAAACTCGATCTTGGCTGGATCAACCGCCTCACCCTGTGCTTGAAGCTCGTTTAGATAGGTGGTCAGAAAGTCGCCGGGTGGCAGCTGAATGATCACAAAGACCAGCACACTGATTATCAACAGTGTGGGTATCATCACAAAAAGCCGTCTTGCCAGATAGGTCAGCATCGGCGCTGTTGCTCCCCCGATGCTGTTTCACGCCATTCCCTCAACAGCGCAAAACAGCAGGTTTCCAGTTAAAAGATTATCGATCCCACCAAAAGGTATCAGGTCGATAAATCCCAAAGAACGCGCCCGGCTCCCAGCTGTGGATGCCCTTTTCCGGCACGTTGCGCATATTCTTGTCTATGATCACCGGTTGCGGCACGTTACCGATCAGACCGATCGAAAACATGTTTTCGGAATTGATGTCCAGAATAGCCTGCCATGCTTTTTTCTGGCCGGCTTTATTGCTGGTTTGCCATTTGCGGTACTGTTCCATCAGTTCCTTGGCCGCGGGCATATCCGGTGCCTCGCCCGCTTCGCCGTCGGTTTGATAGTACTGCCCCCATTTGGGCCATTGCAGGCTGTCTTGCAGAACGGGGACGAACTCATCCGGTGCGGTATTGGGCGTGGCCAGTCCGTTATCAATACCGTTGAAGATCGACATGATCGTCTCGCCACTATAGGCACGGCTACGCATTACTTCGCGCTGCAAGCCTTTGACGAACAACTTGATCCCGACCTTGCGCCAGCTGTCACCAATCAGTTCAAGCATATCGTCATGTTCGGGATTCTCGCCAGATGTCTCTACAATGATTTCCATCGGACGGCCATCGGGCAGAAGACGAATGCCTTCGCCATTGCGTTCATCCAATCCCATCGCATCAAGCAGCCTGTTGGCTGCCTTGACATCAAAATCGGTATAGCTTTCGCGGTATTCCGATTTGAAAAGCGGGCTTTTTGGCAGAACAGTGTTGTTGGTCGGCTTGGCCAGCCCAAAGAACATGACCCGATTGATCTCGGTCCGGTTGATCGCCAGTGACAACGCACGACGGAAACGCACATCGCGCAAAACTTCGCGCCAGACCGGATCGCTACATGTCAGGTTCGGGTAAAGGGCGGCATAGGCCCCTGCCCCGACATCCCACAGACGCACATTATAATTCTGTTTGGCCTCGGACTGTTTTAGGAAGGTGTAATCCTTTAGCGACAAAATTCGGCTTTGCAGATCAACTTCGCCCGCACCGACCTTTGCCGGAACCAGTTTGGCATTCGAGATATCAAAAACCATCCGGTCGATATACGGAAGCTGGTTACCTTCCGGATCGACCCGGTGGTAATACGGGTTTCTGACAAAAACAAACCGGTCAGACGGCTCTTCGGTCGTGATCAACCATGGTTCAAGCGACGGGCGCTGAATATTGGAAAGCTTGTAGGGCCGGTCCATGTCCGTATGTAAAACTGCCCAACTTCGTAGCCCGCGCTCTTCAACAATTGCTTCAAGTTCGCCGGCGTCGCGATAGTTCTCGTGAAACTGTTTCAGATAATGCGCAGGACGATAAATGAAGGGCGGACGGGTTCCGGCCAGCTCCGTCAGGAAGAACGGGTTTGGCTGCGACCAGCTATAGCGCACGGTATATTCGTCAAGAATTTCAAAGGTTGCCGGTTCGTCGCCAACAAACAGGAAACGTGGCGGACCAACCGGAAACAATTCATCGTTATTGACGATATCTTCCCAATAATAGCGGAAATCCTCGGCCGTGAATGGTTCGCCATCTGACCATTTGTGACCTTTGCGAATATGCAATGTGAAAACATTGCCTTCTTCATTCACTTCAAGATCTTCAAGGATATCGGGCTCAAGGTTCAAGTCCTGATCATACCCGATCAGTCGCGCATACCCGTAAACGACGGCCATACGAATATCCTTTGACCGCCCCATAATCGTTACGAATTCCCCGCCATATTTGCCGATTTCCTTGTCCTCGGCAGCGAAGTCAATGACATGCGGGTGTTCCGGCAGGCGGTCGTTCATTGCGGGTAAGGAACCACTTGCAACCGCGTCCTCGAAATATGGGATTTCTGCATTGGCAGTCGACGCAATCGCACCTGCCCCCATGATGCCTGCCGTCATCACCAGACCGGTCAAGGCGCATTGAATCATAGACTTCGGCTGGTTCGAGGGACTGATCATATGGCGATCTCCTTAAAGTCGGCACGTTCGGCGCGAACAAAGTGATCTTCGGCGACCTGCATCATCGTGGGGTCGCTGGTCTGATTGATCGTGAATGGTGCAGGCCAACGGGCCGGATCAGACGCCTTTCCATCCACGATCTTTTCAAAATCAAGCAAGTGGTCCAGATCCGCAAACGGCACAGCATGCAGCAACGCCTGGGTGTACGGATGGATCGGATTTTTAAACAGCAACTCACGCGGTGCAGACTCAACAATGCGCCCGGCACACATCACTGCAATCCTGTCTGCAACGTAATCCACCACCGCCAGATTGTGCGATATAAACAGATACGTCAAATTAAGATCACGCTGCAAATCTTTCAAAAGATTAAGTATTTGCGCCTGAACTGACACATCAAGTGCGGATGTCGGTTCGTCAAAGATCAACAGATCGGGTTTAAGGCTAAGCGCGCGTGCAATCCCGATACGCTGGCGCTGCCCACCCGAAAAACTGTGCGGATAGCGGTTCAAAAAGCGGGGATCAAGACCGACCAAATCCATTAGTTCCAGCACCATTTTCTGCCGATAGGCACTGTCCCCGACACCGTGGATCAGCATCGGCTCGGTGATGATGTCCTGTATCGTCATCCGCGGATTAAGCGATCCGAATGGATCCTGAAAAACAAATTGTATCCGTTTCCGGTATGGATTTAGCTGATCTTCATCAAGACCGGTCAATTCGGTCAACTGACCGCTTTCACCCCGAAACATAATGGACCCTTCATCCGGGCTCATCGCGCGCATGATAAGTTTTGACAACGTCGTCTTGCCGCAGCCACTTTCCCCCACAAGCCCGACACATTCACCCCGATTGACGGTCAGCGAAACGTCTGCGACTGCGGGTATAAGATGCTTTTCAGACTTGATCCAGTTGCCCTTGCGGGTGGTAAAACTTTTGCTCAGGTGACGCACCGCAAGAACCGGCTCGCTTGCCATGGTCGGATGCAACGCCAGCGACGCGGGAACATCGGATGGCTCACGGTCCGTTACCTTGTCACCAGCATCCGCCAGCAAACTGCCTGTTTTTGGCTTGATCTCGCGCAGGGGACGCAAACGTTCATCCGGTCCCATGTCAAAATGAGGAAC
Source organism: Thalassospira sp. UBA848 (assembly GCF_002295455.1). Lineage (NCBI taxonomy): Bacteria > Pseudomonadati > Pseudomonadota > Alphaproteobacteria > Rhodospirillales > Thalassospiraceae > Thalassospira > Thalassospira sp. UBA848. Next base: position 5,453 of record NZ_DBGS01000063.1, read on the forward strand.
AGCCGCCAACAATGACCGTGTATAGGCATGCCCGGGATTGATGAACACGTCATCGGTCTTTCCCGATTCCACAACGCGCCCGTCATAAATGACAACCATCCGGTCTGCCATATTCGCCACAACGCCCAGATCATGGGTGATCAATAAAAGCGACATCTGAAGTTCTGACTGCACCTCCTTGATCAGGCGCAGAATTTGCGCCTGGATCGTCACATCAAGCGCAGTCGTCGGCTCATCAGCAATCAGCAATGCCGGTCGGCAAACCAATGCCATCGCGATCATTGCGCGCTGGCGCAAGCCACCGGAAAGTTCAAATGGATAGGTTTTAAGTGAATGCTTGGGCTGCGGAAATCCGACCAATGTCAGCATCTCAACGGCAAGTTCACGCGCCTCGGCCGCGCCAACCTTGCGATGAAGCTTTACTGCCTCGCAGATCTGGTCACCAATGGTGTGCAGTGGAGACAGGGAACTCATCGGTTCCTGAAAAATCATCGAGATTCGACCGCCGCGGATAGAACGCATTTCCGAGCCGGAACGATCCAGCATAGCAATATCGACACGCGTACCCGGCTTTTTAGGATCGGCAAAGATGATTGATCCGTTGGTAACTTCGGCCACCCTTGGCAGCAGCCCCATAATGGCCTGCGAGATCGTACTTTTACCTGATCCAGACTCGCCCACCAGCGCGACGGTTTCCTGCGCACCAATGCGAAAGCTTACATTCTCGACCGCCTTGACACGCATGTGCGGCAGAACAAACTCAACTTTCAGATCCTTGATACGCAGAATATCGGTCATTTCCAGTTCGTACCACCCTAAGTGCGTTCGGATGCGGCGGCCTTGACCAGCGTTTCCGCCTCATCCATGCGCATCAAGTTTGTTCTTGTGACGTCATCAACCAGCAATTGGTTATCTTTCGCCCAATCACGAGAAATTTCAAGGAGATCGTCAAATCCGTCCAGTGTCGATTCTGCGACAATTTTGGCTTCACCAGCTTGTAAGGTCAGCTCGAACCACCCCTTGTTACCGTCACGCTTGGTACTAAAGTAACGCAAACGGAACTTGGAAAGTTCCGGCCACGCGAAAGCCGTTCCTCCGCGCAGACTGGAAAGACGTATCCCGTACTCCGAAACATAAATCTTCGACTGGAACCGCAAAATCGTGCGCGCAAAATAGAATACGAACAGCAACGCCAGCCCTGCCGCGGTCCATTGAATAATTTCAAGCATCTCGGGGATCAGCGCGATTACCCCGCAAATCAGCAAACCGACAACAGACTTTGCCAAATCAGGCGCCATCAGCTTTGACGGATAGCCCATGGTCTGAACTTCGCTGTCACCAACACCAGCCGGTTTTACGGGATCCGCAGCACTGGGCGTTGCGGGCATGCTGGTGGTTGCATCTGGCTCCAGATGTTCTTTGGGACTTACTGCCATGGAAATACTCCGGGTATTCTCAGCCAGCACAAAGCTGAATGGTCCATCGAAAACAGATTATCAAGGAACTTCGTGGTGGCTTCGTCATGCACAAGATGATGGGTCAGAATGCCGGTTGGTTCATCGGCATCCACCTGACCGGTTCGTCTGGCGGCAAGGTGACTGATCATTGCCCCAAGGGCGATATCTTCGCCAACAAAGCCACGACTGCCTCGCCAATCAATAACATCTACATGTGTGTTGACCTGCATGATGCCTTTGTATGGCTCTGCCACCTTGCGCGGATTAAACGTGCTAATTCCGCAAAAGCCAAGGGAATGCAACGCCGCCACGACATCTTCGGCCACCCTGTTCCAGGGTGGCACCAAGACCGGCAAGAAACGATTGCCAAACCGCGATTGTAATACAGAAAACCCGTTACGCAGATCAGCGACCACATCGCCGATGTCACGCACGTCATCAAGTTCCTGTTTCTTGCGTCCTTCTGGCATGTGGCTCTGATGAGACCAGCCATGCTGCAAGACCCGCGTATCGAGGGTCTCAACCAGACGTTCAACCAAGTCATCCTGCAGTTCTGCCGGAATAACAGCCAGTGCAAGCGGAACCTTGTAATCCTGTTCCAAGGCTAAAAGGGTCTCAAGCTCAGGGGTAACGGAAACCGCATCATCGTCGCGCCACCATGCCGTGGCCGTCCTTCCTTCGGACTGCCACAGATCAAGTTCCGCGCGCAAATGGTCCCAACTACTCATGCCTGCCCTTTTATCTTTTCTGCGATGATAGACGCAGTTCTCGCCGCACCATCCAAGTCAATCTTAATCCCGCTTGGATCTCTGGCGTTATCTATTTGTTTTGCTAATGATTGCGCAGACAGGCCATCAAGATCAAGCAGGGAAATAACCCCTTCATCTGCAAGAACTTCCGCACGCTCTGTTTGTTCGCTTTCACCGCCTTCTGCAAACGGCACCATAACCGCAGGTGTTTGCGTTGCCAGCACATCCATAAGTGTATTGTATCCGGCCTGGGACACGGAAACAGCTGCGCCCGCCATCCGTTCACGAAAATCAGACAAGAACCGATGCAAAACAACACCGTCGGGCAGGTCTTTGTTCAGCATTTCAAACTGCGCTGACGGGAAATGCGGGCCAGTCACAATATCCCATTTGGCGTCATGATAGTTCCGTGAGTGGGCGCGCGCAGCAATGGCAAGCCTGATCAAATCTGCCCCGACGGCCCCGCCGCCAGCGGAAACCAAAACCCCCTGGCGATGTCCATTACCAGTGTTGCTGGGCCGACTTGGGAGCGTTGGCGCGACATAGCCCGTATAGGTAATCAGATCAGCGATGCCGTCAGCAAGCTCAAAACTGCGGTCAAACCCAAAGAGTTTCTGATCTCCGTGGACCAGCACTGCATCAAGATATTCGCGCGCGGTATCATGCATCCACTGTGTTTTACGGATGTCTTTTTTGCGCACCAAAAGGTCTCTTACAGAACAAATCACGGGCACTCCGGCCTCTTTTGCCGCGTCAAACAGCGGAATCAATTCAAACCGGAAAGCTCTGCGGCCGAACGGGAACATCTCGATCAAAAGAAGCTTGGGCGATGATGATTTGAAAGCCCCCAAAAGCTGGTTCGTTCGCTTTTCCTGCCAATCATCACCTAATGGATTCCCATGCGGATCGACAAGCGCAGAGAAACCCGTATCAGACGTCTTGCACGGTGATAGCTGAACCACCTCATCAGCCGCAAAATCAAGATTGTCATCAGGGACACCGCCGCTTGCGACGGTCACATTAAGACCCCGGTTACGAAGCGCCTGATTGATCAGCGCCATGCGGCGTACATGACCGATACCAAGGAGGTGCTGCACATAAACCAGAACGTCACTCATAACTCTGGCTCCGAGGATATAAGTGGCACGTTCAATGCCTCGATAGATAGGCCAGACATCTCGGACCAGCCAAACACCTGCAGACATTGCCAATCAAGTTTGTCAGGGATCTTGCCCATCATGTTCCAGCCACGCGCGGCGGCATAAACCGATCGTATGACACCCTTATGTGTCACGACACCAAAACTTGACATATCGCAGCCCTGCAAGAACGCTGTGACACGTTCAAGAACATCTCGCGGACTTTCACCCTTATCCGGTCGAAAGTCCCAACCACGGTCCTCGTTCTCGCGAAGCTTTTCTCCAAGTCGGGTGCGAAGATCAGGCAGTTTTTCACCTTCCCACGTACCCCAATTCATTTCAATAAAAGGCGATGCTGGCGCTACGGACCCGATCCCCAACGCGTCAGCCGTTTCACGGGTACGCGATAGCGGAGAAGTAAACCAAGGCACCTGACACCAGTCCTCGGGCAACTTGTGCTTTTGATACCAGATAATGGTTTCCGGCGTGATTGAAATATCTGTGTGCCCCTGAATGCGTTTTTCAGAATTCCATTGGGTTACGCCGTGGCGCAGCAGGGCAAAACGGGTCTTGATCATGTGCTGCTTTGCCCGTCCTGTTGGTTTCCGTAGTTTAATACGACCTGTGTGATGGTTGCTGACAGCAGGTCTGCTGCGGCCTCAACCGTATGAAGCTGTTTGGCTTTGGACGCCCCCGCATGCCCAATGGTCCGCAACACCGGCGCATCGTCCTTGATACAGCGGGAAAGTCGGTCCGCAAAGGCGTCCACGTCCCCAACCGGAACGAGCCAACCTGTCACCCCACCAGACACAATACCGGACACGCCGCCTGCATCCCCGGCCAAGACAGGAAGGCCGCTGGCTTGGGCTTCGAGCAGCGCCATGCCGAATGCTTCGTTGATGGCTGGCCAGACAAACAAATCAGACTTGCCAAGAATGTCGCGGGTTTGCTGCGGCGTGGTTAACCCCATAAACGACACTGCACTTTGCCCAATGCCACCATCATCAAACAACTGTTTGACCGCTTGGCGTGCCGGACCATCGCCGATAACCGTCAGATGCCAGTTATCAATCCCCTCACCCACAAGTTTCCCCAACGCCTTTGCCAACACTTCGTAGGATTTCAGTTTGTCGCCATCGCGCATCATTGCGGTTGTCACCAACCGGATGCAGCGGGGATTGATCTCGGGTCGCTCGGTGACGGTCCAGTCATCAACCCGGGTAAAGGGTTGTAAAAAATGCAAACGGCTTGATGTGCACGCCTGTTCAAGGCACGCCATATCCGCGCGGTTCAGGGAAAAAACCGCATCCGCCCGTTGCAAGGCGGTTTTAACGGCCAGATGACTTTGCGCCCATAAACCAGTGGCGCGTTTTGGTGCTAAAGATGCTTCGGCCACGACATAGGGAATATCCAATGCATCCGCGACAACTGGCCCAATCCAGTCTGGTGCCTTGTAATAGAGATGATAGGTAAACCACACGTCCGGTTTGGGGCGGAACCCGGCCTGATATTGGCGAAGCAACCTTGCCGCAAGCTTTGTCCCGACCTCTGCCAGCCGCGCCTGCCTGAAGGCGTTCCCATCCGCGACCCGGCTTCGAAGACGTGCTGCAACGTTAACGTTCATACCTGCCGTTTGCAGGGCGTCGCAAAGCATGCGCGCGATCAGACGATCACCAGACGGAACAGGATGATCAATCGGTTTTAAGGGCGCATAAAAGGCAACCTGCAAATGTTTGCCTCCTACTCTGCAGCAGATTGATCGGTGGGCCTTGTGCCCTGTTCTGCTGGCTGAAACACACCAAAGCGGTCTGCCAGATCTTTCATGCCGCGATAGAATGAGAAGTCACGGCGGACGATTTCGTTGCCCTTGCGCCCCATGTCTTCGCGGAGCTTCGGGTCAACAATCATGGCTTCAAGAGCAACCGCCAAAGACGCGGGATCACGTTCAGGCACAAGCTTGCCGTTCACACCGTCCTCGATCAGCTCAGGAATTGCTGATATCGCGGTTGAAACTGCCGAAAGTCCGCAAAGCTGTGCTTCCATCAAGACGTTTGGCAGGCCATCGCGGTCGCCATCCTTCTCAATGCGACTGGCCAGCACGAACAAATCAGATGACTGACATGCGGCAATCACTTCCTTCTGATCACGCGCGCCCTGCCAATCGCAGCGATCGGCAATGCCAAGTTCCTTGGCCAGCTGTTGGTATAATTCGCCACTGCCGCCACCAATGTGGACAAAACGCCAATGAAGGCCGTCGGGCAGTTTCGCCAAAGCGCGAAGAAGATCGTCATACCCCTTCTTTCCTACCAAACGCCCGACAGACAGGATCACCACCGGATTTTCTGGATCGCTGCCATCGCGCAAGGGCCGTTCTGGCAAATCTTCCGGGAACCGGGAAAAATCCAGACCATGATAAAGCAGATGAACCTTTGTGGGGTCTTCGGCAAGCGTACGCAGGTAGTCGACATTGGCCTTGGTGCAGGTCACGAGCCAATCCATATCACGCAGCTTTTCACGCATATCCCAGTCCTGACTGGTATAGATATCCTTGGCGTGGGCCGAACAGGACCACGGGAGACCACGCATGATGGCGCAATATCGGGCCACAGAAGCCGGTGTATGCAAGAAGTGCGCGTAAATGCGCGTGATATCATCTGGAAGTTCTGCGGCCATCACCATTGCCTGCGCAAATCGGCGTGCGCGATTGGCTGTACGGTCGCGCCGGTAATCCTGCCACCAGACATTTACGGCACGACGGTATCCCGGCATCTTGCGGGCCTTGAACCAGCCACGCAAAACGCGCATCGGTTCCTGATAGACATATTCAGGCAAGTAATCGACCGAACCGGCAATGCGCTCATTGATCGGGTGACGTTTTTTGTCGGTTGGATGACGCAGTGAGACAATCCGATAAGGAATTCCGGCCTGCTGAATGCCGAGAATTTCCTGCGCTATGAAGGTCTCCGACAATCGCGGATATCCCTTCACCACGATTGCCAGACTATCGCGTGCCATCAACTTGTTTTCCCGATGCGTTACTCTGCGGCCATTTGCGGCGGAAGCCAGCGATCCACAAGATCACCCACGCGATCCAGCCCGCCCATAAGGTTCGGAACAGTGACATTGGACGGTTTTGGCTGCTGGATCAAACCATGCAGTGCATCCGCCATCTCACGCGGATCACGCCCGTCATCCTCTGTCAGCATTTTGACCAGGCCAAGTTTTTCAGCTGCCGAAGCGCGTACATATTGTTCAAGGCGTGGCACGGTACGTGGCACGATGACGGCTGGCTTGTCAAAGGACAGGATCTCGCAGAACGTATTGTAACCGCCCATGCCGATTACCCCCGCCGACTTGTGCATCAGTACTTCGACATTGGCATCAAAGGTAATGACCGACAGCTTGTCGATCTTTTCGGCACGCTTCATGAATTCATTTTGTTGCGCCGGGCCCATGAATGGCCCAAGAACCACAAGTGAGGGGACCGGAATGGTCGGATCAGTCTCGTAGGCACTGATCACCCAATCCACGAGATTGACCCCATCCCCTCCGCCACCGGTTGTAACCAGATAAAACGGTTCTTCCAGGCCAAGCGCGCCGTGTTCGGGGGCTGGCCTGCGGGTCGCCGTACGCGGCAAATAGCCGGTATAGGTCATCTTTTCTTCAACGCCTGGGGGCAAATCGATCCCTTCGAGCGGATTACAGATTTCCTTGAGACCATAGACCCATATTTCATCATACAGATCTGCCAGAGCCGGAACGCATTGCTTCCTGTCCCATTCCTCGCGCAGGTGCACCGGATCATCCATCACATCTCGCAAGCCCATCACCAAACGGGTGCGGCGATGGCGCAGCATCTGCAGCGTAGATTCGACCTCGCCGCGCAAACCAAGCGGTTCCTTGTCGACGATAAATATGTCCGGGTTGAATACATCTGCCGTGTGCTGAATGATCGACTCTCGCATCGCGAGGATCTGGTCGACATCAATATTGAGATTGAGCGAGGTATATTCGCCATTGGAAAGCTTGATCACACCCGGAATGCGGACAAAGTCAACGCGCGAACGAAACTCGAAACTGCCAATGATCGGCGAGCCTGACAAAATCAGAACCGATACATCATCACGTCGTGAAACCATCGCATGCGCAATGGTGCGGCAACGGCGCAAATGCCCAAGCCCGAACGTATCATGGCTATAAATCAGAACCCGATAACCGGAATTCCCTACGATTGACATATACCCGCCCGTCTGCGTAGTGGTCTCACACCCCGACACAACCTGATAACAGGGTGACAGGTTCTTCTTGTTTGACAAGTGAATCCGTGACTTCGGGGTTTTCCCCCTTCATTTGGCTTCCGGGTAATTGCTCTCACACTGACCCGATATCGCGCAAGACTTTTTCGAGCATCTCTTTCCTTTCTTCTGCCGTTTCAAGCGAACGCAGCTTCTCGGAAAGTGCCGTTACTGTTCCTGCATAAAGGTTGTGCCAGTCATCACGCGACAGTTCTTCCCCTGAGAGTCTTGCGGCCGGAACCTCCGTTTGTGCCTTGCCCTTCTTGAGCGTGACCGTGTCATCAAGCATCGGCATGGCAATCAGTTTTTCGTCAATGCCCTGCCCCATCAGCACTTCGCGGAATGCCGCACGCGCGCCTTCTTCCCCGTGAGTCAGGAAAATGCGCCGCGACACCGGCAGACGACTTTTTGTCCAGTTCAGAAGCATATCCTGATCGGCGTGACCGGAATAGACATCAAGGGTTCGAATACGTGCGCGAACCTCTATTTCTTCGCCGTGGATACGCACATGTTTCGCACCACCCTGCAAAACGCGCCCAAATGATCCCGCCGCCTGAAAGCCGACCAGAAGAACCGTGCAGTTAGACCGCCACAGATTGTTTTTCAGATGATAACGAATGCGGCCCGCATCGCACATGCCGCTCGCCGAAATGATGATGGCGCCACTTTTAACCTGAGCCAGTTGTTTGCTGGCCTGAACGTCGGGCACCATATGGAATTTCGGGTGGGACAATGCCTGTGCATCGCCACGTTTAAGGTGTTTGGCGAACACATCGGTCGCACGCTGCGCAAGCGGGCTGTCGACAAAGACATTTGCAGGCGGCAATTTCCCACGGTTAAACAGATGCGCCAGATCGACCAGCAACTCTTGGGTTCTGGCCACCGCAAAACTTGGAATTACCAGATTGCCCCCACTGCCAAGCGCATCCTGCACTTCCTGCCCCAGCAGTTCGCGGCGTTCTTCGTCGGAAATGACCGGACGATTTCGATCCCCATAAGTCGTTTCGACAAACAGGTAATCCAGATCTGTCGGGGCCTCAGGGGCCTCGTTAAACACAGCCTCACCGGTGCCAACATCGCCGGAAAACAGTAATCGGGTGGGTTTGTCGTCTTTATCGCCGTTTTCGATTTCAATTTCGATCGAAGCAGACCCCAGAAGATGTCCTGCGTCCCAGAAACGGGCCCGAACACCATCAATCACCGGTAGCCATTCGTGGTATTCGACCGTTTTGAGCTGTGAAAGCGTATTCTCGGCATCTTCACGCGTATAAATCGGTGTGACTTCCGGACGGCCACGACGCGCATTGCGACGGTTAAGGCGTTCAACTTCGCTTTCCTGAATGTAACCGGAGTCCGGCAGCATATATGTCAGCAAATCACATGTTGGCTCCGTGGCATAAATCGGGCCACTGAAACCGGCCTTAACCAGTTTGGGAACCAGACCTGTATGATCGATATGCGCATGGGTCAGCAGCACCGCTGAAATCCGGTCTGCTTCAAACGGGAACTTGCCATAGTTCAGTTCACGTACCGTTTTGCTGCCCTGAAACATGCCACAATCGACAAGGAAGTTACCGTGACCGGTTTGCAAAAAATAGCAAGACCCGGTCACACCGCCAGCCGCACCACAAAACGTCACCGATATTGTCATTCTATTCACTTTCACGGATTGTAAGAGATCCAAACTTCCGGCAAAGCACCTCGCTTTGCAATGACATGGATCATTACGGGTGCAATCACTGTAGCCCTTGTAACGGCAGATAGAGAACCTGATTGCCCTTCATGACCTGCCCGCAATCTTCGGGCAGTTCAATCAGACCTTCGGCCCACACCATGGATGACAACATGCCCGAACTGGTCGAGGCAAAGGCAAGCGTTTCGAGCTCACCATTATCATTCCGGACAAGACGTGCACGCAACCATTCACGACGCCCGGTGCCACGTTTGAAATCGAACCCTGCGCGCACAGGAATGCGCGTGGGTGCGAGGTGTGACCGGGCCGCCCCCATCGCGTGACGCAACAGCGGTTGAACGTAAAGCAATCCTGAGACCAGCACAGATACCGGGTTCCCAGGCAACCCGATAACCAGGCAATCACCGATCTTGCCCCTCATCAGGGGTTTTCCCGGCTTGATCGCCAGTTTCCATGCCGTGATATCGCCCAGACTTTCGACAACCGGCTTCAACAGATCAGCCTTGCCAACCGAAACACCACCGGACGTCATAATGACATCGTGGGTGTCAGCGGCATTCGCCAACGCGTTCTGCAAAACGTCAAAATCATCTGCCAGCAGGCCAAGGTCGGTGACCTCGCAGCCAATGGATCGCAGCATGCCGATCATGGCAAAACGGTTGGAGTCATAGATGCCACCGGGCGGCAATGGGTCCCCGGGTTTTGCCAATTCGTCACCGGTTGAAAAAACCGCCACTTTCAATGGACGGGCCACCGACAGAACACCCACACCTTGCCCGGCGGCGATCGCAATATCCTGCGGGCGCAGGATGGCTCCTGACTCAAGAACGATATCCCCGGCTTTGATATCTTCACCTTGCCAGCGGATGTTTCGGTGCAGACTGGTACGTGCGATCACATCAGCAGAAATTTCAATCACCGTTTCATCAGCGTTGGCCGTGACATTTTCCTGAATGACCACACAATCCGCCCCGTCAGGGATCGCTGCACCTGTCGCAATGCGAATTGCAGTACCCTTTGGCAGCGTTCCCTCATACGGATGACCGGCCAGCGAAACACCTGCCACCGAAACCGGTCCGTCGATCGCGGCAAGATCCGAATGACGCAGCGCATAGCCATCCATGGCAGAGTTATCCACTGATGGAACAGAGACCCTTGCGATCACATCCTCACGCAAGATGGAACCGTAGCATTCGTTAAGCGGACGTTGTTCAGCGGGCGTCATAACCGGCACTTCTGCAAAGGCAATATCGAGCGCATCGGAAAGCGTTGTGAGCCCCGGTTTGAGATCACTCATCTGGAAAGTCTCCTGCTTGCGGTCGCCATATATTGTTCCGCTGATTTGATATCAGGACAGCCCGGACACAAACCGGCGTATCATGATTGTCCACTGTGCCCCGGACGAGATTTTGAAATCGCACGACTAAGCATAATCACCGGCACCACCCCGACAACCACAATTGTCAATGCGCCCAATGCAGCCTGTTCGATCATTTCGTCCTTGGCAAATTGATAAACATGGGTGGCCAGCGTATCAAAATTGAAAGGACGCAGAATAAGTGTGGCTGGCAGTTCCTTCATACCATCGACAAACACCAGTACCGACGCGGCCAGAATGCCTCCACGAACCATCGGAAAATGAATGCGCTTAAGCGTTCCCCAAGGGCTTTCACCAAGGGTACGGGCCGCGTCATCCATGCTTGGACGTACCTTGCCAAGGGCAGCTTCGATCGAGCCATAGGATACCGCCATAAACCGCACCGCATAGGCAAAGACAAGCGCAAACACCGTCCCACTTAACAGCAATCCGGTCGAAATCCCGAAGGTGTCGCGCATAACAGCATCAAGGGCATTGTCAAATCGCGCAAACGGGATCAGCACCCCGATCGAAAGCACAGCACCGGGCACCGCATAGCCAACCGATGACAGGCGGACAAAGAACTTCAGAAGCGGTTGCGGGAAAAGGCGCAGGGCATAGGCCATGAAGATCGCCCACCCTACCGCCAAAAGTGTCGCCAACCCTGATACAAGAAGGCTGTTGCCTGCAAACTCGAAAAAGTCTGCTGTCCAGCTTTGATCAAAATAGCCGATGGAATAGTAGATCAGCACCATCGACGGTACGACAAAGCCCAGAACAATCGGCAGAATGCAAATCGCCAGCGCAGCGGTCTTGGCCAACGGGGCCAGTTCATAGCCCGGCAGTTCCTGAAAACGGCTGGTCGTGTCGTGGAAACGTTGACGGCGGCGGGAATAACGTTCGATCACCATAAGGGCGATTACAACGGCAAGCATGGTCAGTGCAATTTGTGCCGCACCACCGGCATTGCCCATCCCCAGCCAAACATTGAAAATACCGGCCGTCAGGGTATGCACGGCAAAGAAATCAATCGTTCCAAAGTCATTGAGGGTTTCCATCAACGCAATGACAACACCCACGACAATTGCCGGGCGCGCCAGCGGCAAGGCCACGGTAAGAAACGAACTCCACGAACTACGACCAAGAATACGGGCAGCTTCAATCGCGCAGATTGATTGCGACAAGAATGCAGCACGCGCCAGCATATACACATAGGGATAAAGCGTCAGGCTAAGCACGATGATTGCACCACCCTTGGTGCGAATATCCGGGAACCAGTAATCCATCGCCGTCTGCCAGCCAAACAGGTCGCGCAGCATTCTTTGCACCGGACCGGCATATTCCAGAAGATCGGTATAAACATAGGCGACAATATAGGCCGGGACAGCCATCGGAAGCAGCATTGCCCACTCAAAGAACCGCTTGCCCGGCAATCGGCACATGGTCACGACCCATGCCGAAGACACACCAATCAAAGTCACGCCGATGCCAACGCCCAGCATCAGAATACCGGTGTTCTTGAGGTACCTTGGCAACATGGTCGATGCCAGATGCGGCCAGATATTCTCTGTTGGAAACAGTGCAATCCAGGCAACAGCGACAATCGGTGCAGCCACCATCGCCGCAACAACAAATGCCCCGATCAACCAGAACGCCGATTGACCACGCGGCAGCCACCGCATTGCGGTAAGCCCTGTCGGGGAGCGCATCGGGTCAAAGGTATCCGCAACGGCGGCGGGCCGAATGTCGTCATCCTTTTGCGTCTGGAAAGCGTTATTCAAAGCTGTTTCCGTTTCATCCGTCGCGGGTCACACACCCGATGCAGGCCGGCTGGTTTTGATACATTGGGGTTAATCGCAGGTCTACTCGTTGAAGCCGACCTCATCAATCAGACGGATTGCCGCCCCACGATTGGCCGCCACCGTGCTAAGCGTCAGGTCATCGTGAACAAAGGTGCCCCATGCCCGAACCCGCTCGGACCAGGCCACACCCGGCTTGACCGGATATTCAAAATTGATATCGGCATACATGTGCTGGGCTTCGGTGCTCGAGAGGAATTCCACCAGTTTGATGGCATTTTCCTTGTTGGGTGCATGCTTCATCAGCGCAACACCGGAAATATTAACATGTGTGCCGCGCCCGCCCTGATTGGGGAAGACAATGCGCACCTGTTTGGCGGCACCCGCCTTGTTCGGGTCATCAAGCATCTTGCCGTAATAGTATGAGTTGCCAATTGCCACATCACACACGCCTTGTGACACGGCCTCAATCTGGTCGGTGTCACCACCCTGCGGTTTGCGCGCCAGATTGTCCTTAACTGCAGTCAACCAGGCTTTGGTTTCTGCTTCGCCATGATGGGCAATCATCGATGCGATCAGGGCAATATTATAAACATGCATGGCCGAGCGCGCACAAATGCGCCCTTTCCATTTCGGATCCGCCAGTTCCTCGTAGGTGGTGATGGCATCCGGCGCGACACGATCAAGCGAGGTATAGAATACACGCGCACGTGTCGTCATACCCACCCAAAGCCGGTCATCATCGCGAAACTGATCGGGAATGTTCGCGTCCAGAACAGCACTTTCGATCGGTTGGGCAATGTCGGCGTCAACTGCGTCCTGAATGCGCCCGATATCCACCGTTAAAAGCAGGTCAGCCGGGGTATTGCGCCCTTCATGTTTGATGCGTTCCACCAGACCACTTTGCGAAAACAACGTATTGACGCGAATGCCCGTTTCCTCGGTAAAGCGTTTGAACATCGGTTCAATCAGGAACGGCTGTCTGAGCGAGTAGACATTGACCTCTTCTGCTGCATGCGCGGCGGGCAAAAGGGAAAGCCCCATCGCCGACATAACAAGACCAAGAACGGTTTTGCGCAGAGAAATCATAAATGCCTCGTTTGGATCAGCTGCAGGTGGCACAGCAATTAGGAATGATTTGTATTTGCTGCGGCCGAAATTAAAGGGCCTGCACCGCCTTTTGCAAGCAAGAAAACCACATAAGAGCCATACACATGGTAACGAATCCGCGACAGTCCCCCACCCACCGCCTGACATTGGAAATGCAAAAAAGGGGTGGCATTGCACCACCCCTTTCAAAAAGCCATTCAAGCTCAGTCGGTTTGCCTATTCGTTATAACCGATCTCATCGACCATCTTGATCGCATCCGGGCTAAGGCGGGCGATTTCCGCCAGCGACAGGTCATCGGCCTTGAACGTGCCCCATGACTTTACGTTGTCAGCCCATTCGACGCCGGGTTTGACCGGATATTCGTAATTGACCTCGGCATAGATTCCCTGCGCAACGTCGTCAGACAGGAATTCCATCAGCTTGATCGCGTTTTCGCGGTTTGGCGCGTCGGCGATCAGGCTCATGCCCGAAATGTTCATCGACATGCCACGGCCATCCTGGTTGGGGAATACAAGGTTGACGGCATCTGCCCACGGACGCTGTTCCTCGTTATCAAGCATTTTGCCGTAATAATAGGTGTTGCCAATTGAAAGGTCGCACACGCCTTCCTTGATCGCCTTGACCTGTGCGCGGTCATTGCCCTGTGGTTTGCGTGCAAGGTTGTTCTTAAGACCCTGCAACCATTCCTTGGCCTTTTCTTCGCCATGAACGCTGATCATGGATGCGAACAATGCCACGTTATAAACATGGCTGCCTGAACGGGTACAAATGCGCCCTTCCCATTTCGGGTCGGCCAGATCTTCGTAAGAGGTAATCTCACCTTCTGCGACGCGATCCTTGGAGGCATAGATCGCACGACCGCGCTGGGTCAGGGCAAACCAATGGCCTTCCGGATCACGGAGATGGGCCGGGATATTGGCGGCCAATGTATCGTTGGAAACGGCCTCTGTCACACCGGCGTCAACCGCCTGCTGGATACGGCTGATGTCAACCGTCATCAGGATATCGGCCGGGCTGTTCGCCCCTTCCTGCTTGATGCGTTCGACCAAGCCTTTTTCGGCAAAGATCACATTAACGTCGATGCCGGTTTCAGCCGTGAATTTCTCAAACAGCGGTTCGACCAAAAAGGCCTGACGCAGGGAGTAAACATTAACTTCCTGTGCAACTGACGAAGTAGCAGCCAGCGCAGTCGCGCCGAACACGGCACCACCGATGAGTTTTTTGATATCCATGTGAACGATCCCCGTTGAATTTGGTTCAGGCGCGACGCGCCTTGACGATGCAAATCACTTGCATACGCAATGCAATTAAGATCAAATCGCACTTAATTCAACAGAATTTCGCCTGTTCCGACAAAAAAATGTGAACAAACTCACACCAAATCATACCCGTCATGTCTGAATAAACCAGCAATCACAGCGCGTTAAACGATCCGTCACTTGATTGCCGCCAGGCATCAAGAAACTCCTGATAGGCGGGAATGTCCCCTGCCTGTTCTTCAAGCCAACCCACGGTCAAATTGATCGCATGATTGTAGCCATCATGATCGGTCAGCCCGGTATGAAGCGCGTGACGCAGATACAGCAAATAGGTATTGAGAACATCAGTCTCGCAATAACGGCGAATGCCATCAATTTCGCCATTGTCATACATATCCGAGACCTTGCTGCCATCCACCCCGGTCTTGCCCGGCAGATCAAGGGCCGCACACACCTCGTTCATCTTTGTGCGTGCCGATGCACCGTAATCCGATAACACCTCGGCCAGATCGCAATGCCAATGCGGCGCATAGCGTGCAGTATAGTTTTCCCACTTGTTCGATGCCTGATGCAGCCAGCGCGCCGACACCCCATGCTTCATAGCGCGGTACTTCAACACCGGCAGGTCAAACCCGCGACCATTGAAACTGACCAATCGCGGATACAGCTTGCCGCAATAGGCAAAGAACCCGTTCACCAGGTCCTTTTCCTCGGATGCCAGTTCTCCGCCCGATCGCAGTTCCTCGATCTCGTACATTTCGGTATCGCCGTCGCGCTGGATGGTCGCACGCAGGAAGCTGATCGCCACCACCTTGTGAAACGGCTGACGCGGGAAGCCGTTGCGGCCACTGGTGATTTCAAGATGATAATCTTCGAGCATCTTGCGCCCGGTTTCCGGATCGGGTGCCGTTTCACCGGTCAATTGCGGCAAGACATCAATATCGGGGACGGTTTCGATGTCAAAGACGAACAGGCTGGAATGCATCATGGTGGCCCCCGATGGTGTGTGCCGGTGAATGTCGCGGGTTTGTCCTGCGCCCAACATAACGACAAAGCCAGACAAATTCACGGGCGGAATTAAACCAATCTCTGCGACAACCGTAAATCATAGTACCTGACATCTCCTGCCATTCCTGTCAGGAGCATTGTGCAATGATCTCAGAGCCCAAACGACATCACGTCACCGTTACATTCCATACCCGGGGTTGCACCTGCCTGAGAGCCATGTCTAAAATTGGTGCACCTGTATCAGGGGCACGGTCATATGAATGCTCCGGACCAAAAGCGATCCGGACGTTTGCGGGGGATACCGCACCGACCATGCATTTGATGCGATTCCGGACCGCAACCACGAAGGGACAGAAGGATGAAAACCCTGCCTACCGGAGCCGCAATGCTGATGGCCGCTGGCCTCGCATTTATTTCTCATTCAAGCGCAAACGCGCAAGAAGCAACCTGCGATATTGACCGTCCGGTGATGTTTGCCGGGCTCAATTACGACAGTGCGCTTTTCCATAATGCCGTTGCCCGCTTCATCATTGAAAAGGGCTATGGCTGTCAGACAGACGCCCTGCCGGGCGATGTCATTCCGCTTTTGACCGGGGCTGGCAAAGGTGATGTTGATGTCGTCATGGAAATCTGGCGCGACAACGTTGCTGAAGCCTGGACCATGGCCGAAGAAGCCGGCAATGTCAGCCAGATCGGAGTGAATTTCGATGACGCCGTTGAAGGCTGGTTCGTGCCAAGCTATGTGATCGAAGGGGATGCTGATCGCGGCATTGAACCGATGGCGCCTGACCTGAAATCGGTTGATGATCTGGCAAAATACACCGAGCTGTTCGAGGACCCGGAAGAACCCGGCAAGGGCCGTTTTTATAACTGCCCGTCAGGCTGGGTCTGTGAAAAGGTCAATTCGGCCAAACTTGGTGCCTACGGCCTTGATGATGATTTCACCAACTTCCGCCCGGGCACTGGTGCGGCGCTGTCGGCTGCCATCGCATCGGCGCATAAACGCGGCAAACCGGCCCTTTATTACTATTGGGGGCCGACCTGGGTCATGGGTCTTTATGACAGTACACGTCTTGAAGAACCGGCTTATGACAAGTCGATCTTTGATGCGCTGAAAACGGAAGAAAACCCGACCAAGGCAACCGCCTACCCGCAAAGCACGATCACGATTGGTGTCAATAACGACTTCAAAGCCGCCGCACCAACCCTGATCAATTTCCTGACCAACTACGAAACCAGCAACGCGCTGGTCTCGGAAATGCTGGCCTACATGCAGGAAAACAACGAAAAGCCCGACGGGGCTGCGATGCATTTCCTGAAATCCAAGCCGGATGTCTGGAAAGCCTGGGTGCCGGAGGATGTTGCTGCACGCGTTGAAAGCGCGATGTAAGCGATTCAGTCGCAAAATCGATCAAACACCCCGCGGAAGAAATCTTGCGGGGTGTTTTGTTTGGCGATCCTAATACTTTTGAAATTGGCCAATCAACTTTGTCGCGGCTGATCCGCGACAGCCGCAATCTGGCAGTGCGTAAGGTGTTTGAAGCGCCATGCGGCCCACAGTCGATATACAAGATTTGCGATCTGCCGAATAACCGGCAGCGCAACAACGGCTGCCAAAACGCGCCATCTGTCGAGCTGGCGCCAGATCAGAATGAAGGCATCTGCCCCTGCATGCCATTGCCCGTCTGAATCCAAGGCACGCATTTGCTTTAAGCCTTCGACAAGGGAAATGCCGTGCTTTTCAAGATCACCTGCGTGTTCCGTGACGTCGCGCCATTCGAAAACGCCTTTTGGCGCGATCTTGCGGTAGTAATTGATTTCGCGCGAACACAGACCGCATTTTGCGTCATAGAACACGGTGATCATCGCAACCTCTCCGGAAAACAATATTGTCTATGATTTACGGCTTTGGCTGGCCTCTGTATTGTCAATCACCGGAATACATTACCAAAAGACGTCAGGAGATGTCAGTCATCGTTCGATTTACGGTCGCGCGGTCCACGTGATCTTGTTAGGCTCTTACGCTCATTGATTTTTTGAGCAGATCGGGCCAATTGCGCCATGTTTCCAGAACAGTTGAATGTGCCTTTGGGCAAGTGGGTCAATCAGTTTGTTGATTGGCTGGTGGTCAATTACGGCGCGGCCTTTGAGGCCTTTGCCGACAGTTTGCTGACCGTTCTGGTCGCGTTGGAACAGGTTCTGCGTGGAGCACCCTGGTGGGTGGTTTTGATCGCCATTGCCGCCATCACCTGGCATGCCAGCAAGAACTGGAAGCTGGTTGTCGGGCTGGTCATCGCCATGTTTGCCATCGGTATGCTGGGCCTGTGGGACAAGGCAATGCAAACCTTGGCCCTGATGATTGTCGCCACGTCGCTTTCGGTTCTGATCGGTATTCCGGTGGGCATTGCCATGGCAATGTCCAATCGCTTGCGGGCCGTCATGCTGCCGATCCTTGACACCATGCAGACCATGCCGAGTTTTGTCTATCTGATCCCCGCTCTGATGTTGTTTGGATTGGGCAAGGTTCCGGCCATTCTGGCGACGGTGATTTATGCGGCCCCGCCTGTCATGCGCCTGACCGATCTTGGTATTCGACTTGTTGATCAGGAGGTCCTCGAGGCATCCCGATCATTCGGGGCCAGCCGCAAGCAGATACTGTTTGGTGTGCAGTTGCCGCTTGCCCTCCCCAACATCATGGCGGGGATCAATCAGACAACGATGATGTCGATTTCGATGGTGGTGATCGCCTCGATGATTGGCGCACGTGGATTGGGCGAACAGGTTCTGATGGGTATTCAACGCCTTGACGTTGGGGCTGGTATGGAAGCCGGTATTGCGATTGTTCTTCTGGCTGTGGTGTTTGACCGGATCGGCCAAGCCTATGGAAAGCGCTCACAACGATCGCACGATGCGGAGGACGCGTAATGAGTTACATCGAAATCCGCAATATTTTCAAAATCTTCGGGCCTGATCCGCAATCCGCACTTGAACTGGCAAAGGGTGGCGCGGACAAGGATGAAATCCTTGCAAAAACCGGTCATACGGTTGGTCTTCACGATGTGTCCCTGTCGATTGAACAGGGTGAAACATTTGTCGTGATGGGCCTGTCCGGATCAGGGAAATCGACCCTGATCCGCCATCTTAATCGACTGATTGATCCGACAGCAGGCAGCATTTCATTTGGCGGCGAAGATATCCTTGCGATGGATATTCCGACACTGAATGCCTTTCGCCGCAAGCGGCTTGGCATGGTGTTTCAGCGCTTTGGCCTGCTCCCCCATCGCAATGTGATGGATAACGTTGGCTATGGGCTCGAAATTCAGGGTACTGCGCGCAAGGAGCGTGAAGCCGCCGCATCGAAATGGATCGAGCGGGTTGGTCTGGCGGGGTATGAGACCAAATATCCCGATCAGCTATCCGGTGGCATGCAGCAACGCGTTGGTCTTGCCCGGGCCCTTGCGACCGATCCGGAAGTTTTGCTGATGGACGAGGCTTTCTCGGCCCTTGATCCACTGATCCGGTCTGACATGCAGGATGAGTTGATGAAGCTTCAGGCGGAGCTTCACAAGACCATCGTGTTTATCACCCACGATCTGGACGAGGCACTTAAGATCGGGGATCGGATTGCGATCCTCAAAGACGGCAAGCTTGTGCAGGTCGGCCGGCCAGAAGAAATCGTACTTAGACCCGCCGATGACTATGTGCAGGCTTTTACCCGCGATGTGAACAGATCACGCGTTTTGCGCGCAAAATCGATTATGGAACCGATCACGTCCGGTGAGAATAAATCGACACACAATGACTGGCCCAGCATTCAGGCACATGCGCGTCTTGCCGATATCCTGCCTGTTGCGCTTGCCAATGGCACGTCAATGACGGTGCGTGATGCCAAAGACACCCCGATTGGTACCCTGTCGCCAAAGCAGATTGTCGAAGCGTTGGAAGGTTAAGCGACGGCACCTTGCGAAAGCTTAGCGGTCAATAATCTGGCAGCGCCGGAAATAGCGCAGTTGCGATTGCGCTGCCGCGCCGGTGGTTGTTTGGTGAATGATGCGATAAAGCCCGCTATCGGCTGCCCGATTGTGTTCGGTGGCAATTATCAGCCACAGAAAACCGTTTTCATCGGCTCGGGCCCGGTCTGTTGGCGATGGCAATGCCTTGCCATTGGGGTGGGAATGAAAACACCCGACCACCCGTTCACCCTTTTGCCGGGCCGTACGGTGGCAATCAATCAGAGTCTGCGGATCAATCTCGAACGTTGCGAGCGGTTCTTCTGCCACGTTTTTGGCGAAAACGACCCGTTCGATCCGGTTTGGGGTATCCTTGGCGGCGATCAAAAGACCACAAGCCTCTTCTGGCCATTGCAAGGCGCATAAATCACGAACTTCTTCGTGCAGGGCATTGGTGAACACGATACAGGTGTGATCATCATCACCAGTTATTCTATCTCTTGCAATCCCCTGCCCGTTCCCCATTGCTGCATGCTTTCCCTTAAGACCGGGTCACTGTTCAGACGATTGCAGGATGATCCGACCAAGAACCTTTTTCTTGGCCAGCGAAACGACGACGAGGCGTGCGCCTTCACCATGGCGGCTTTCGATATGAAGAGTGGCCTGAGCGCCATTTATCGAATAGCCGACAAGTCGTTCGCCCTCATCCACATCAATGGCGATGTCGCCGAATGCATCCAGCGTCGTTTGCCCGATAACAGTTTTGGTTCCGGCAACAGGAACCGACGGGGTTACAGTCGGTTCGCTTGTTTCAACGCTTATATCCGCATTTTTCTTGTCCAGTGACAGGCCATAGACGACCAACCCGATGCCCACCACGATCAGAACACCCATGAACGCGACCAAAGCCTTTACTACACGCATTGTATTTCCAACTGACAAAGCTTGATGAAACCTGCATGCTCGCTTTAAACGCGATCATACGAAACCATGTTCAAGGCCATAGCGGCAAGCACACCCAATTGCAAGGCAACAAACACCACATGATATCGCAATTCGTTGCAATCGCCGCATAAAGCGCTACAAGCTGCCAGAATCGATTTGACCTTGGTTACGACCAACACTACAGCGCGACAGCCAACTATGTCTGACAATCTGAGTTACACCGCAACGGCCGATGACGAAGGCGCCCGCCTCGACAAGGTGCTGGCGTCCGCCTGGCCTGACCAGTCGCGTTCACGGATCAAGGCATTGATCGAAGACGGCCAGCTCAGCGTTAATGGCAATCCGACGACCAAGATGTCTGCCAAGGTCAAGGCAGGCGACACTTTTGAACTCGTCATCCCGGAGCCGGAATTGGCAGAGCCCGTCCCAGAGGACATCAAACTTGATGTCCTTTATGAGGATGAAGACCTTCTGGTGATCAACAAACCAGCAGGCATGGTTGTACACCCGGCCGCAGGCAATGAAAGCGGGACACTTGTGAATGCGCTTCTTGCCCATTGTGGCGACAGCTTGTCGGGTATTGGCGGCGTCAAACGCCCGGGTATTGTCCATCGACTGGACAAGGACACCAGCGGTGCCATGGTGGTTGCCAAGAATGACATGGCCCACCGCGCGCTTTCCAATCTGTTCTCCGAGGACAAGGAAAATATCGACCGCGCTTACCTTGCAGTTGTATGGGGTACCCCAAGGCCACTGAATGGCGATATCGAGGGAAATATTGGCCGCAGCCCGCGTAACCGCAAGAAGATGGCCGTGGTCACAAATGGGGGAAAATATGCACTCACCCACTACAAAACCCTGCAATCTAGAGACGACTCGTTGGTATCACTGGTTGAGTGCCGTCTCGCAACCGGGCGTACGCATCAAATCCGCGTTCATATGAACCATATTGGCCACTCACTTGTATGTGATCCTGTTTACAGCCGAAATAGAACTATTCAAAAGTTCAACCTTAAGGCGCAAGAGATTTTGAAAGGATTCAACAAACAGGCGTTACATGCTCGAACCTTAGGATTTCTGCACCCGCGCACCGGTAACTACATATCGACCGAGGCCCCAATTCCGGATGACCTTTTAGGCCTAATGAATGCCCTGGAACTATACGTGTGAGTAGTTAAGACTAACCTTAATGTCTAATTTTCCATTGACGGTATCTAATACCCCCGTATAAGATTTTTGAAAGTGCAAGGGGATAAACGCACTTTTTGAAAGCAATACGGGAGGCTTCAATGAAACAGGGAAACGCTCTTCCAACCATCTCTCAAGACGGTCTCACAGTTTATTTGCAGCGTATTCGCCGCTACCCGATGCTTACCCCGGAACAGGAAACAACTTATGCCTGCGATTTCCGGGACAAGGATTGTGACAAATCCGCAGAAAAACTGATCACCAGCCATCTGCGTCTCGTCGCCAAGATTGCAATGAGTTACCGTGGTTATGGCTTACCCCTTAACGAACTGATTTCTGAAGGCAATGTCGGGCTGCTCCAGTCTGTCAAACGGTTTGACCCTGACAAGGGCTTCCGCCTTGCGACTTACGCCATGTGGTGGATCCGTGCCGCCATTCAGGAATACATCCTTCATTCATGGTCGCTTGTGAAAATGGGCACGACGGCCGCCCAGAAGAAGCTTTTCTTCAATCTGCGCAAACTTAAAAGCCAGATGCAGGCAATTGATGAAGGTGACCTGCAGCCTGAACAGGTCGAATTGATCGCAACCAAACTTAACGTGTCTGAAGATGACGTCGTCATGATGAACCGTCGTCTGGCCGGTCCGGATCATTCGCTGAATGCGCCTGTACGCATCGAAGGCGATGGTGAATGGGTCGACTGGATTGAAAGTGACGATGAAGACCAGGAAAGCCTGTATGGCAAACGCGAAGAATTCCTGCAGCGTATGGGCATGCTCAAGGACGCCATGTCACATCTTAATGATCGCGAACGCGACATTCTGACTCAGCGTCGCCTGCTTGAAAGCCCGGTAACGCTTGAAAACCTTAGCGTCGCCTACGGTATTTCGCGTGAACGCATTCGCCAGATCGAAGTGCGCGCCTTTGAGAAGGTCCGCAAATCAATCCATACGGACCTGCCCCACTAACAACTTTTCATCTTTTCCCTTCTGAAATGACTTGCGGCGGACCTTTGTCCGCCGCTTTCTTTTGCAAACAGCATTTGCGTCGTGTTTCACGTCTGGTCAGTTTCCAGACCGGTCCACTTCCTTGATCAAGCTGTCTCCCCAGGTCTTGATCAGGCCACGTTGTTTTTTGCGAAGTTCACTGACGCGACGCTGCGCCGACAGGTTCAGAACATTTGCCACAATCGGCGGCATTGCCAAATACAGCAACCAGCCAAGCCCGGCCGCCCCATACATGATCGAAAGTGCAAGCGGCTGGAAGATTTCCTGCGTGGCACCGCCAACCGTTTGTGCGGGTTGCTGCCAGATTTCAAGAATATAGGGCGCGACGCCCGAAAAATTCAGACCAAACACACACCGTGCCATCGTTCGGCCCGGACTGCGATCAAAGATAAAAGCGACCAGCGACGGCAACAAACCCACTGTTAGGGTAATGAAGGTCGGAAGTGCCACCATGAACAACAGCACAGCGGAGGCAACAACCGACAAGCCGGAAAATGCGCTGCGACCGCCCTTTGACCGTGAACCTTTGCCTTTTGCCATGTCGTTCCCTTAAAAGATATGCATCAAGAACAGCGCAGATACCGTCAACAACGCGATCATCGTCGATGCAAACGCCGCAGCCTGTTGTCCGACTTTCTCTGCCAGTTCCATACGCGCTGGTCCCGAAGATTCCAGATCAAAGACTTCGCTTTCCGCTTCAGAATATTCGGCAACTGCCTCGACAAACTCTGACTGGTCTTTGCGGCGTTCCTGTTCGTCATTGATCAGATTGTAAAGTTCGACCAGATTGCCGCGTTTTGCCAACTTCGGGATCTCGGTTTCAACACGCTCTCTCCGTGCCTTGCTGTGAAACACCTTGATCGCCGGTTCCATCAAACGCGCAACCCAGTGCGACAGATTTTGAAGATTGTCCGGACCATGACGCCATTGCACGATCGCCAGCATGCTGATGATCGCGCGGCTGTATTCGACCTCGTCCGACGGGTTTTGCATTGCCATCAGCTGACCCTCGACATCGTCTTCAAGACGGGTCGCGATAAATGCCGCGATATGACGATCAACCGGCCAGCTGTCTTCTGACGCCGTCTCTGCTGCCTTTTCCAGTGCCGGCAGAAGATCGGCAACATCAATGACGAATTCCTCTTCGACCAGCGGGCTCAGGCAATGCTGGTTGCGCACGGTGGCATACAAACAACGCTCATAGCCATACCCGGCACTTTGCTGCTGAATGTAGTAGCGCAGATTTTTGTATAGCTGCTGCTGTTTCTGAACTTCGGGACTGTATCCTTCCTGTCGTCCGAACCAGAAAGACGGAATATCGCGCACGATTACATCGGCAAAACGTTGCGGTCCGCGCCCATGCTGCACGTCATAGGAAAGCATGAAGCCAAGTCCATCGACCATCGCCGAGAACCCCTTGAACCTGACAGGTCCAGATGGATCGAGAATCAGAATGGAACGCGCAACCAACACGTCTTCTGCGGACCGTTTGTCCGTTCCAGCCCATTGCAATTGCCGCATGGCATCTGACAGCGCCTTGGCACGTTCATTGTCGCCCAACCCGCGCCGCAACCAGATTTCCACCGTGCTGTCACGCAGCGGGCCAAGTGCCGTTACCCAGTTCTTGGAAATCGCCTGTGCCAGTGCACGAACGGTATAGTAGTCCCGGCCGGCAAGGTTTTGGGCACGTGCGGCGCGTTTTTCCGTGTTGGCCTGAACCGGCTTGGTCCGGCGCCCGTCAAGCCAGGCATTCAGTTCGGCAAATCCCCAACGTTCTTCCGGGTCATCGCACAACAAACCGCGCACGGGTTCAATCAAGATAAGCGGCAGTTTTTCCTGCGAAGCAATCGCCTGAAAAGACCCCTTGGCCAGTTTCAGCTCCATGATCTCTTGATCATTGAGTTTCTTGAGCGGTTGTCGCCCAACGCCCAATTCCGCCAGCATCATGCCAAGCGCGTAAAAATCATCGGTAAGATTGCCCGACCCACGCCCTGCAGGTTCGGCACTCATCCGCGCTGTGGTTTCATAGACCGAAGGTTGGTCATATCCGGGCGGGCCACTGGCACAGTCACCCAGAACAACCTTTTCGCGCATCGGGTCGGCGAAAAACAGGTTATCTGCACGAATGTTGCGATGTGCAAGGCCCTTTTCGCCAAAGGCCTGCAGGACACTCAGCAACGGCTCGACCACGACAGTTCCGATGTCATGTTCGTCGATTGCCAGTTTTTTGTTTTCTCTGGGGACGACTTTCCCGCCAGAAGGCTTTTCATAGAAAAGCACCATGGTCTTGCGACCAAATGGCGGCCAAAAAGCAATTTCGTAATCAATCAGGTCAATTTGACCGGCCATATGCATGCCGGTCAGAAAAACAAGATGGTCGTGGCGGGTAGGCAAAACAGGATCGGTTACCAGCGCAAAGGCATTCCCCTCATCCCGGCGCAGATTGTCTGCGGAAAAGGCCTTGCAATGACCCATGTCGAATTCGGGCAAACGCAAGTCCATAAAGACGCGGAAATTACCGATCTCGACACTTTTGCCACCGGCATTAAGTGCGACATCTTCGGAATCAGAACCTGTTTCCGGTTCTTCAGGCGCAACGGCACCGCCGCCCGGTGCATCCATCACCGGCTCAGTCGCAGCACCATTCGAAACGTCCTGTTCCTGATCTTCTGCTTGCTCTGCCATGATCCCGATATTCTTTATGCGTTATCATTCCCCGAGTGACGCGCAGTCCACTGACTGACAGTCCTCCTGACCTATCCATCAGAACGCTATCCTCAAAAGGTTGATAAAACGATACTTGTGATCCCCCTTGCGGGCAAGCTGTTATCCATGGGCAACGCTGTGTGACAGCTTACGGACTATTCATCCGCAAACGAAAAAAGCCACCGGCAGTTTGCCGGTGGCTTTCAAGATCAGGTGTCGTCAGGTGCGATCAAGCACTGAACGGATCATGTACCAGAATGGTGTCATCACGTTCCGGGCTGGTCGACAGAAGCGCAACCGGCGCTTCAATCAGTTCCTCGATGCGGCGAACATATTTGATTGCAGCGGCCGGCAAATCAGCCCAGCTGCGTGCGCCCATCGTCGTATCAGACCAACCTTCGATGGTTTCGTAGACCGGCTTTGCCTTGGCCTGCAGACGCTGGTTTGCTGGCAAATGATCATAGATTTTGCCGTCAATGTCATAGCCGGTGCAGATTTTGATTTCATCAAAACCGTCAAGCACATCAAGCTTGGTCAGTGCGATACCGGTAATACCGTTTACCTTGACCGACTGACGGACAAGGGCCGCATCAAA
The DNA here is from genome assembly GCF_002295455.1 of Thalassospira sp. UBA848. Classification (NCBI taxonomy): domain Bacteria; kingdom Pseudomonadati; phylum Pseudomonadota; class Alphaproteobacteria; order Rhodospirillales; family Thalassospiraceae; genus Thalassospira; species Thalassospira sp. UBA848. The sequence continues at coordinate 31,711 of NZ_DBGS01000063.1, forward strand.
CCAGCCACAACGGCGCTTGCGCCCGGTAACCACACCGAATTCATGACCACGCTCGCCAAGACGGGTGCCATCGTCGTCAAACAGTTCGGACGGGAACGGACCCTCACCAACGCGGGTGGTATAGGCCTTGGTGATCCCAAGGACATAACCGACACCAGACGGCCCCATGCCGGAACCGGCAGCAGCCTGCCCGGAAACGGTGTTCGAAGAGGTCACGAACGGGTACGTGCCATGATCAACATCAAGCATCGTGCCTTGCGCGCCTTCAAACAGGATACGCTTGCCCGCTTCCTTGAACTGGTTCAGCGATTTCCAAACCGTGTCAGAAAACGGCAGGATTTTCGGTGCAATTTCCTTAAGCTGATCAAGCAGCTCTGCACCATCAACCTCCGGCTGGCCAAGGCCACGCAGCAACGCATTGTGATGGGTCAGAAGGTTTTCGACCTTTGCTTCGAGCAAATCGACATCTGCCAGATCACCAACACGGATCGCACGGCGACCAACGCGGTCTTCGTATGCCGGGCCGATACCACGACCAGTGGTGCCGATCTTGTTGTCACCCGATGCTGCGGCTTCGCGTGCACGGTCAAGGTTGCCATGCAGCGGCAGGATCAGGCAGGCATTTTCCGCCAGACGCAGGTTTTCCGGGGTAATATCCACGCCCTGCTCTTTGAGGCGGGCGATTTCGGCCAGAAGAGCCCAAGGATCAACAACAACACCGTTGCCGATCACGGACAGCTTTTTCTCGCGCACGATGCCTGATGGCAGCAAGCTGAGCTTGTAAGTCTTTCCGTCGATCACCAAAGTATGACCGGCGTTATGACCGCCCTGGAAACGCACAACAACGTCTGCCCGTTCGGACAGCCAGTCGACGATCTTGCCTTTACCTTCGTCCCCCCACTGGGAACCGATCACGGCAACATTGGTCATCGCAAAACTCCTTGTGCGATAAAAAGTTCGTTCAGTAAGGGCCAGAACCCTAAGCGTTTAGCGGCACAACCTTACCGCCAAGATAAATGTGGTTGCAGCCCATGGCTTCTGCCTCAACCCGAGCAGCGGCCTCGGTTTTGGCTTCGGCAGCCCCTTCAAGGGCAGCAACGGTATAATGACCTTCTGCACGCAATTTGCGCGCTTCGCGCTGTGGCGTGCCCAACGGCAGGTAAACCCGATCGATCAACTCTGCATCGGGAAGACCGCGCAAAATGCTGTCCATGTAAAGTGACATACCCGTTGCAGCCTCGCCCGAAGCACCACCGGCACGGTAACGACCGCCCCGGCCGATCTCGCCACGCACGTTGCGGGCAAACAGGGTAAAGCTGACACCTGTCTGATAACGGAAACCGGCCATTTCGACCGGATCAATGGTCAGGGCCGCATCAAGGCCCGACGCCAGGACACGTTCAGCTACATCAATCAGTCGATAGAGTTCTTCGGAAGCGCCAAGCGGCAATTCAAGTTTTTTGAGTTTAGGCAACGCCGATTGGGCTGGGCCGGCTGCCTCAAGCAATGCCACCAGAACGCCTGTAACCTTGCCGTCAGCAGCACGCAAGGCCGCAACATCGCGGCGCTCAAGCGCCTCGGTCAAAGCTTCGCGGTCATCGCGTGACACACCAAAGGCATCAAACAAACGTACTGGCAAAGTCGGAAGGTTGAGGTCTACCGAGACGTCGGCAAGGCCAATGCTATCGAGTGCTTCCAGAGCAAGGAGGACGATTTCGGTATCAGCTGCGGCACTTGATACACCGATCAGCTCTGCGCCTACTTGCGCGAACTGACGTTCTGGGCGCAGATGCGATCCCTTGATGCGCAGAACATCGCCGGAATAGGAAAGGCGCAGCGGGCGCGGCGCATCGACCAGCCGGGTTGCAGCAATACGCCCGACCTGCGGGGTCATATCCGAACGCAGTCCCATCATACGGCGCGATTCAGGATCCATCAGACGAAATGTCTGCGTCGCCAATTCCGGTGCCGCACCTTCAAGCAGGCTTTCCTCAAACTCGACAAGCGGCGTTTTCACGCGGTCGTAGCCTGCATGTGCCAGGCTGGCCATCAGCTTTTCACGGATTTCAGCTTCCCGTGCGGCGGTTCCTGGCAGGACATCCTGCAGGCCGGCGGGCAAAAGAGCTTTCCTGGCAAGTTCGGTCATGTTGTGTGCTTTCCCGGACGAGGCGCGCTAATTCAAATTGATAATATCCCGAGCAACGCTCAGGGCTCACTATCCGGTAGCGGTTACTACCGCGTTGTGCCGGACAGGGCAACGGGGAAAACCCCTGTAACGCAAATAATACGTACGAATTATTTCCTAGCTGGCCTGAAATTCGGCCTTAACAACCGCATAAGCCCAATCCAGCCACGGCAGCAACGCCTTGATATCACTGGGCTCAACGGTTGCCCCGCCCCAAATACGCAAGCCGGCTGGCGCATCACGATATCCGTTGATATCAAGTGCGACATTTTCCGCTTCAAGAAGCTGGGAAATCTTTTTTGGCAGTGCCGCCTGCTGATCAGCTGGCAAATTCAATGCCCACGGATCAACAATTTTGATGCACATCGACGTGTTTGATGCCGTTGCCGGATCCTCGGCAAGGTCGGCGGCCCAATCACTATTCGCAAGCCACGCATCAAGGTGCGCCCGGCTTGCCCGCGTGCGGCTCAAAAGCCCTTCAAGCCCACCGAGCCCTTCGGCCCATTTCAGGGCATCAATCGCATCCTCAACCACAAGCATCGACGGGGTATTGATGGTTTCACCACGGAAAATACCATCAATCAGTTTGCCACCTTTGGTCATGCGGAAGATTTTTGGTAACGGCCATGCTGGGGTATAGCTTTCAAGGCGTTCAACGGCGCGCGGGCTCAGAATAATGATCCCGTGACCACCCTCGCCGCCCAAAACTTTCTGCCAGCTATAAGTCACGACATCGAGCTTGTCCCACGGCAATTCCATTGCAAAGATGGCCGAGGTCGCATCACAGATCGTCAGACCTTGGCGGTCATCAGCAATCCAGTCACCATTGGGAACGCGCACACCCGCGGTCGTGCCGTTCCAGGTGAAGACAACATCACGGTCGAAATCAACTGCGTTCAGATCTGGCAATTTGCCATAGTCACCTTCAAGGGTTCGCACATCGTCAAGTTTGAGCTGCTTGATCACATCGGCAACCCAGGTCGACCCGAAGCTTTCCCAAGCAAGCATGTCAACGCCGCGCGCGCCCAGCATCGACCACAGCGCCATTTCAACTGCACCGGTATCCGATGCCGGAACGACACCCAAAAGATAGTCATCAGGTAGGTTCAGGATGGCACGCGACCGGTCAATTACCTCTTCAAGGCGTTGCTTGCCGAATTTGGAACGGTGCGAACGACCAAGAACTTCCGTCTGCAATGCTTCTGCGGACCAACCCGGGCGCTTTTTGCACGGACCCGATGAAAAATTCGGGCTGGTCGGACGAAGGGTTGGCTTTGCAATTTCGGCAGTCTGGGCCATCTGTAAGTTCCTGAGAAAGAAGAATAACCGCTAAGGGCTATGTCAGATCAATTGAAGGGCCTGATCCTATTGCCCCAAAGGCAAAAGTCAAACGCCTTCCGCACAGACATGACAGCCATTTTTGCATGGCTTAAGTCGCATGAAATTGGCGTCACCTAGCCCGAATTAACAAAACTCAAAATGCCATGTCGTAGTACCATGGCGCAAAGAGGCTGAATGCGATCCAAAGAACGATAATCAGCGGCGTTCCGGCCTTCAGAAAGTCGATAAACCGGTAATGCCCGGGGCCCATAACCAACAGGTTTGTCTGATACCCGACAGGTGAGGCAAACGAACAATTGGCCGCCATCACCACCGCAATCGCAAACACATGTGGCTCCACGCCAAGTTGCTGGGCCATACCAATGCCGATGGGTGTAAACAGAACCGCACAGGCATTGTTTGACAGCACATTGGTAAAACCGGCCACGATCAGGAAGAACAATGACAAAATAACCGGTGCTGGTGCGCCACTTGTCGCCGCCAACAATTGATCGGCAACGAATTCCGCCCCGCCGGTCAACTGCAACGCATTGCCAAGCGCAAGCGCAGCTGCAACCAGCAGCACAATTTTTCGGTCAATCGCACGTGATGCCTGACGCAGGTTAAGTGCGCCGGATGCAATCATCAAACCGGCCCCGATAAAGCTTGAAACCATGATCGGCACGATCCCGGTCGCCGCCAGCGCAATCACACCAAGGAAGATCGCCGCAGCACGACGCGCATGGAACGGGCGCGGCAAGGTGCGCGTCGACCATTCCAGCAACACGACATCACGAATGGTACGCAATGCTTCGACATCTTCTGAGCGTCCCTGCACCAAAAGGACATCACCCGCTTCAAGCCGGATTTCTGTCATCTGGGTGCGGATCATGCGTGACCGGCGCTGAATCCCCAGCACAAGACACTTGTACTGATAGCGGAACCCGATCTGCTCAAGGTTAAACCCGATCAGCCGTGAACCCGGCGGCAACATGACCTCTGCCAACAGCTGCGTTGATTTCTGCGGGGCTTCATCGCCTTCTACAGCCGCGGCATCAGAATGCAGCAAGCCCGGATCTTTTTGCAGTGCTTCAGTCAACGCCTTGCGCGTGGCCGCTACGACCAATACATCGCCTGCCTGAATTTCCATATCGTCTTCGAATGGCGGCAGTTCGGCATGTTCGCGCCGCACAATCATTTGAATGGTGATATTTGGCAGGTTCTTGAAGAAACCGGCGACCGGTTTTGTGCCGATCATATTGGCGGCAGGCCCGACCGTGATCTGCGCAATGAACTGCTTGCCACTGCTGTCAGGGTTGGCGAGCTTGCTACGCATCGACGCCAAAGCCGGCAACAGGCGCGGCGCAATCAACAGCACATAGACAAACCCGACAAGCGCCAAAACGCTGCCAATCGTCGTGAACTCAAAGAATTCCAGTCCCGGCATACCAAGCTCGATCAGCGAACTCGACACCAACAAGTTGGTCGAAGAGCCAATCAGGGTGGTCATGCCGCCAAGGATCGCCGCGTAGGATAACGGGATCATCAGCGCAGATGGAGAACGTTCGATACGTTCGGCAAGGGCCTGAATGATTGGAATAAAGATAACGACAACCGGCGTGTTGTTCAGGAAGGCAGACATGACCATCACAACAAACAAGCCGATGAAAATCGCGACCGAGGCGTTCTTGCCACCATGTTCTGTAATCAACCCGGCGATGTAACTGACACCACCGGTCAGGACCATGCCCTGCCCGACCACCAGCAATGACAGAACCGTCAACAAGGCCGGATTGGCAAAGCCCGACATGATGGTTGACGGCCCAAGCAGGTTGTCACCATCCGCATCAAGCAGCGGGAAAAACTCAAAGAAAAGCAGAAGAGTCGCGATCAACGCGATGCTGGTCAGTTCAAGCGAAATACGCTCCAGCCCATACAGAACAAGCGATCCGGCAACGAGTGCAAGAACCACCCACATCTGCATCGGCGTTGCAGAACTGGCAACAACACTTTCGAGCACGATAAACTTTCCCCTGTAAAGCCTTTGGTCTTGCGTTTTCACAGCCTGTCAAACGGGTGTGACTTGGTCGCAAGATACCTATTTTGCCTTTTACTTAGACGAAAGCCCCACCGCACGGTCAATAAAAAAACAAAGCAAATCAGGATCAATGCGGATTATTGGGTAGATTTTTTACCGGCCAACAGCATCCGATCCAGATTAAAAATGGCGGGCAAATTAGATGCTGCCCGCCACAATAAGGTTTTCTAAGCTGACACGACGATGGTCATCGTGGCACAACTATTTCGCCCTTGAGGTACAAAACCGCCTCACCTTTCAGGTGGACACGATCACCATCAATCTTGCACGCCACCACGCCGCCGCGCGCAGATGCCTGATAGCCGACAACATCGTTCTGGCCCAGTTTTTCAGCCCAGAACGGGGCGACAACGCAATGCATGTAACCCGTCACCGGATCTTCATCAATGCCAAGGGCGGGCAGGAAATACCGCGACACCATATCAAGTCCGGTCTTATCGCCGGGTGCGGTCACAATCACACCGCGGTCCGCCAAATTGCCCAGTGCGGACATATCCGGCTGCATACTGCGAACAATGGATGCCTCATCAAACACAACCACGATGTCAGTATCACGGCTTACGACGCCAAATGTCTCGATTGGCGTCGCACCGCCAAGCGCATCAAGAACGTCGCGTGATACGGGTTCAGCCGTGATTGGCTGTTTCGGGAAATTCAAGACAATTCCATCCCCATCACGCCGGGCTGTCAGCACGCCGCTTTGGCTTTGCAATCTGATCTGGTCACCGTCAAAGCCAAGCTGATTGAAAATCACAAAAGCACTGGCAAGTGTTGCGTGACCACAAAGCGGCACTTCGACCGTCGGCGTGAACCAGCGGATGTGGAAATCAGCATCATCTTCGACACAAGGAACAAAAAAGGCCGTTTCCGACAGATTGTTTTCCATCGCGATCTTTTGCATCAAATCATCCGCCAACCAATCCGACAGCGGCACAACCGCAGCCGGGTTGCCGGAAAACAAAACATCGGTAAAGGCATCAACCTGGTAGATCGACAGAGTCTGGGGCGTCATCATACTATCCTCAGCGCAGCACTTGTTTGATCTGGTGGATCAATTTTCGGGTAGCTTATCGGTGATTTCAGTGGGTGTTTACAAGGCCGATTCAATGGCCTGTTTGATGATTACAAGATCATCATCGCAGGTCCGCCAATTGCTGAACGCTGCACGGAAACCAAACCGTCCGCCATAAACTGTGGGGGTCATGAAAACCTTCCCGGTCGCGTTGATTCGCGCCAACAAAGCACGGTTCTCCTCGTCACTCCCGCGCGCAGCAAACATTGTCACATTGAGTTTGGGCTCACTAAGCAATTCAAGCTTTTCATGGGTGCGAACCCACGCTGCAAGGTCCGCTGCCTGATCACAATTTGCACGGATGACGGACGCGCCCCCGTCACGCCCATAAGCCACCATCGTCATCCAAAGCGGCAAGGCACGAAAGCGGCGGGAGTTCTCCACACCACGATTTATATAGCTATTCCCATCAGCCTTGGTGTCGAGATATGGCGCGAAGGCACGGCAACAGGTCTCAAGTACCGAAATGTGCCGCGTGAGGAATATCCCGCAATCGTAAGGCACATTCAGCCACTTATGCCCGTCGGACGTAATTGAGTCCGCGCGTGCAATGCCCTTGGTAAAGTCGGCACGTCGATCATCAAGCGCGGCAAAGAACCCGAATGCTGCATCAACGTGCAACCACGCACCATATGCGGCACACAGGTCGGCAATCGCTTCAAGATCATCGAAGTCGGTGGCATTTACCGTCCCGGCAGACGCAATAACAATCTTGGCGCGTGCATCACTGGCGCTGATCTTGGCTTTCAGGTCCGCGATATCGGTTTCTTCTGATCCTGGCTTTGTTGCAACCTTGGTAAAGTTGTTGCGGCCAATGCCGGTGATAGACAGATCCTTGATCATACTCGCATGCGGACTTGCAGCGAAAACCTCCAGATCTGGCAGAACGCCTGCGCCATCAGCATCGACATTCACACCGACCTGTTCACCGCACCATTGCCGGGCTGCGACAAGTCCCAAAAGGTTCGATACCGTGGCACCAGTCGTCAGAACACCATCAAAACGGTCCGACGGAACTCCGCCCAGATCACATAGCCAGTTGATGACTTGTTCCTCTACAGCGGCATTGACCGATCCTTCCGGGCCAGTTGCATTCTGATCAATTGCACTGGCAAGCCAGTCGCCAGCAAGAGCGGCCGGTGTCGTGCCGCCGGTTACAAATCCAAGATATCTCGGACCTATTGATGCGGCGAGCAGCGGCAGAATTTCTTCTTTCGCTGCTCGCAACGCATCAAGCGTGCCGCGGCCCTGCCCCTGTAACGGGCGCGAGGGGTCAAAGGCAGAGAAATCGCGGCAGGTTACATCCATGTCATCCGCCCCCTGAACGAAGCTGTGCGCGATATCTCCTGTTTCCACAAGGATACGGCCAAGCTTTTCAAGGTCATCAAACATCAGATGACGCTCATCAACAGTGGGGCTGTTCGACGAACGATTTGAAACGTGGTTCATTTTTTTTCTCCTGAGAGGATGCGGGCATAATCGGCACGATCTATGTTGGCTCCGGTCAGAATCACGGCGACTTTCTTGCCAATATTGCGTTCGCGCTGCGCAATGGCGGCCGCCAGCGGCACAGCACCTGCACCCTCAGCAAGGGTATGGCACGAACTGAAATAAAGGCGCATGGCCTCGGTAATTTGGTCATCACTCACTGCGACGATGTCGGCAGCGCCTTTTTTGATGATATCGAAGGCACCCGGATCAGGACTGCGGCATGCAACACCATCGGCAAATGTTGTGGCGGTTGGAGTCTGGATAATCTCCCCCGCCATGAATGACTG